>JAFAGL010000226.1 GCA_023422735.1 Pseudomonadota bacterium | reverse complement strand
ATGGTGCGCGCCCAGGTGATGCTGGTGGATCATTTTGGGATCGACCAGCTTTTTTGCGCGATCGGCGGTTCCATGGGCGGCATGCAGGTGCTGGAATGGGCGTCGAGTTATCCGGAACGCGTTTTCTCCGCCGTACCGATTGCGAGCGGTCCGCGCCATTCCTCACAAAATATCGCCTTTCATGAGGTCGGGCGGCAGGCCGTGATGGCCGATCCGGACTGGTGCAACGGAAGCTATATCGAACAAGGCAAACGTCCGGAAAAAGGTCTCGCGGTCGCCCGCATGGCGGCGCATATCACTTATCTCTCGGAATCCGCCTTGCACCGCAAATTCGGTCGCAACCTGCAGGATCGCGAACAACTGACCTTCGGTTTCGACGCGGATTTCCAGATCGAAAGCTATCTGCGGCATCAGGGCATGACATTTGTCGACCGCTTCGATGCCAACTCCTATCTTTATATGACCCGCGCGATGGATTACTTCGATCTCGCGGCCGATCATGGTGGCAGCCTGAGTGCTGCCTTCGCGGGTACCTCTACCAGGTTCTGTCTGGTGTCCTTCACCTCCGACTGGCTGTTCCCGACCTCTGAGAGCCGCTCCGTCGTTCACGCGTTGAATTCTGCTGGAGGTTCGGTTTCCTTCGTGGAAATCGAAACGGATCGCGGCCACGACGCCTTTCTTCTGGATGAGCCGGAATTGTTCGCCGCCATCAGCGGTTTCATCAATTCCGCCGCACGCGCTTATGGTTTGCCGGAGCGCGGTCCGGGAGAAACGCAATGAGCCAGACCGAACCGAAATTCACGATCGATCCGCTTTCGCCGCGCTTCGATCTCGATGTGGTGGCCTCGTTCATTCCCTCCAAGGCGCGGGTGCTCGATGTCGGCTGCGGCGACGGTCTGCTTCTGGAAGAGTTGAAAACAACAAAGCAGGTTGACGGGCGTGGCGTTGAACTGTCGCAGCGCGGCGTCAACGAATGCGTCGCGCGCGGCCTTTCCGTGATCCAGGGCGATGCAGATATCGATCTCGGCTTTTATCCCGACAAAGGCTTTGATTTCGTGATCATGAGCCAGACGCTACAGGCCACCAGAAACCCGAAAGCCGTGCTTGAGCATCTTTTGCGCATCGGCAACAAGGTGATCGTGTCGATCCCCAATTTCGGCTATTGGGAAAACCGCATCGGGCTTGCTTTCAAGGGGCGCATGCCGGTCAACAGGCATTTGCCATATAGCTGGTACGACACGCCGAACATCCATTTCTGCACAATCCGCGATTTCGTCAATCTTTGTGCGGAAGTGGGCGCGACGGTGGAAAGCGCCGAGGCGCTCAACGGCAGCGGCGAGAAAATGGGCCTGTCCATGCCGTGGTGGTTCTGGAACATGTTCGGCCAGCAGGCGGTGTTCCTGCTGCGTCGCTGACGCCGGTCAGGAGATCGATCTGCTTTCAGCTGACGACTGAAACGCGCGGGTTGCGCCCTGTGGACTGAGAGCCGGCACCAGCACGCGCCGCGTGGCGCGTTTGGCAACCGGGACGCCCTGATAAAGTCGTTTCTGTGCTTCCACGACGATGACGCCCGAAAAAATCGGCCAGAAGCGCCGACCAGCGCGTTCCAGAACCTGGCTCAGCCGCATGATCCAGCGGCTGTTGGAAGGTGGAAAAAACAGCGCGTCGCCCCATGCGCCGGGCGTGAAATTGGTTTCCCGCAATAAGGACAGCAATTGTCCGCGCGAATACGGCCGGCCCGTGCCGAAGGGCGTATGCTCCATGCGCGCCCACACACCCCGGCGATGTGGCACAACCAGAACCAACCGTCCGCCGGGAGCGAGAACGCGCCAGACATCCGCCAGCGTTTCGCTCGGGTTTTCCGAATGCTCCAGAAGATGAACCAGAAGCATGCGGTCGACGGACGAATCCGACAAAGGCAGGTCTTCTTCCGAAACGAGAGCCGTGGCCGAAGGTGCACCCGCCGGCCAGTTCACCGCTCCTTGCCGCGCCGGCATGAAGGCGAATACGCGTTCGGCATCGTTTCCGAACCGCTCCAGCCAGGGCAGGGCATAACCCAGCCCGACCAGCCGTTCGTTAGGCAAGGGCGCCCAAACTGCGGCAAGCGCCATGGCGATCGCGCGTTCAGCCAAATGTCCGAGCGGAGAAGCGTAAAAGGCGCGCAGGTCGACGATGTCGGTGTTCATGGCTTTTGTGTAAAGCACCTTGAAGAAAGTGAAAACGGGTCCAGAAGCGCATTGTGTGAAATGGTCGCGCAACGGGTGGACGCATGCTGATCTCGCGATAAGTTGCCAGGGGCAACACAAGGAGAATTTCCCGATGGCCCTTTCGGTTGAGCAATTCATCTGCCGCAGCGATAATTTTGGCGTGCTGGTGCATGATCGCGACAGCGAACAAACGCTGGTCATCGACGCGCCTGAAGAAGCGCCGATCGTGGCTGCCATCGAACGCACCGGCTGGAAGCCAACCGCTTTGTTGATCACCCATCATCACGGCGATCACGTCGCTGGCAACCTGGGTCTCAAAAAGCGCTACAACATGCCGATCTACGGTCCGGCAGCCGAGCGTGACAAAATACCGGGCATCGATGAGATTTTCGATGATGGGCAAACGGTGCCTTTCGGGGCTTATTCGGTGGAAGTGACGTCTACGCCCGGCCACACCGCCGGCCATGTCAGCCTGCGCATCCCCGAAGCTGGTCTCGGCTTTACCGGTGACACGCTGTTTGCGCTGGGCTGCGGGCGTTTACTGGAATGCGATGCCGACACGATGTTTGCATCCTTGCAAAAACTCGCGCAGTGGCCACGCGAAACGGTGATCTATTGCGGGCATGAATATACGCTGGCCAACGCACGGTTTGCGCTGAGCGTCGATCCGGACAATCAGGCGCTTCAGCGCCGCGCGCAGGAAATCGAGCATCTGAGGGCCAGCGATGCGATGACCCTGCCGACAAGTATCGGGGAAGAACTGGAAACCAATCCGTTTCTTCGTTGGTCCGATCCGGCAATACGCGCGCAATTGAAGATGGATAGGGCGACCGACGCGGAGGTGTTTGCCGAATTGCGTCGCCGCAAGGACGCGTTCTGAAATTACTCTTTCTTGCAGGAAAGTTTGTTGTCGGCGGCTTTGCGGGCGCGCTCGTTCTGGTTCGGTCCGGGCGCAATCCGTGCGGCCACGCATGGCTTGCCCGGTAATGATACGACCAGAAGATAGGAGGTGGGGCGATCCGGCTGGCTCGGCTGTTCCACCACCTTGTAGCGGATGATCGCGGCGGTCGGCTTCCGCCCCGCCCGTCCACGCCATTCGATCGTGTCGCCCAGGCTGCTGAAGCCGCCGCCCGAAAGGCTCGGCAGGCTCAGGCTTTGATTCGCGCCATTGGGCGAAATCACAGACAGATTGTCGCGGCCATCCGCTTCCACCCGTTCCAGGTTGAAGCCGCGAATGCCCCGGCAGGCCGAGCGAACATAGCCCGCTTCTTCCTTGTTGGCGGCAATGATCCGGCAGTCGCTCAGCCGGGTGTAACGAGATTGGGCGTTTGAGCCGGCAGCGTGAACAAAAGGCGCAAATGCCAGGCCGAGCAAGCTCAGGGCCGCAGCCAACGAAAGTGTAACGGGAAACTGTGTCATGCCGGATGAAACGAAACGGGACGTGGATTGCTCCGCGCCGGACAGGTTTTTCACACTTCGCTGTTTGTTTTGCGGCGAACCAGCATGGATTTCGAGGCCAGAACCGCACCACCTGTAATCGCCAAACAGGCGATCACAATTCTTGGGCTGGCTTCCGCAGCGCCGGTTGCGATCAACACCAGCGTCGACAACAAGGGCGCGGCGTAGCTGGCTGCGCCGAGAGCCTGGATATTGCCATGCTTGACACCGTAATCCCAAGTGTAAAAGGCCGCGCCCACCGGCATCAAGCCGAGACCGAGGATCGCAAGCCATTCGCCGGTGGTCTGCGGCCAGATAGTGGTTTCGAGAAGCAGATGGCAAAACAGGGAAAGCAGCGCCGTCGCAAGGCAATACCAGGTCACGATGCTGGTCGGCACGGAAGGAAAGCGGCGCGACAACAAGGAATAGGCTGACCACAAAAGCGCACAAACGCCCGCCATCGCATAGCCGAATGCGTAGCGTCCATCGAAGGAAATCCCGTCACCACCGCTGACGATCAAGGCCGTTCCCGCCAAGCCAAGCAGCGCGCCGGCAACGTGAAACCAGCGCAATCTTTCGCCGGGCATCAGGGCTGAGCCGAGCACGATCAGGAGCGGCCACAGATAAGCGATCAAACTGGCTTCCACAGCCGGCGCTGCCCGCAAGGCGGTGAAATAGAAGAAATGATAGCCGAACAGGCCACCAATCCCGATAACCCAGATCTGCCACGGTATGCGAAGGCCTTTCGGCGCCGGTTGCGCCAAACGCGCCAAAAGGCCGACCAGCGTGCCGACCGCGAAGGTCATGGCGGAAAGCTGGAAGGGTGGAACGGACCCGGAGCGGGCAGTGAACAAGGCGAGCAGCGCCCACATTACCACAGCCGTAAAGCCAATCAGTGTTGCCCGCGCCATGTTTGATTACCCGATCCCGCCTTCTTCAGCCCCTAACAAACTCAGGCAGGATGCGCCATCGCTCAAAGAGTGAAATCGCGGAACTTCGCGCCAATGGTTTCAGGAACCGCCCCGCCGGGCTCGATCAGTTGATCTTACCGACCCGGAAATAAACGGTGCCGATCCGCGTTTCGACCTGACCACGCACAGGCACGAAGAACGGCGTGCCGTCCATGCGCGCGAAAGTCACCCGCATATCATTGCCGCCGGCTAGATATTCGATGGTTTTGGATCCCTTGCGGTAACCGGAAACAGGCTTGAAGCGGATCGAACATGTAATGCCTTCGCCTGAATAACCGCCGACCACGACCGGCGCCTTGCTTTGATAGCTCAGTGTCAAATCGGCGCGTAACTCGCCATCGTAGATTCGCGCGGTCCGGTTGCACAC
>JAFAGL010000126.1 GCA_023422735.1 Pseudomonadota bacterium | reverse complement strand
CGTTTCGCGTGGACTGGCGATGGTGCGGGTATCAAGAAATTCCCCAACCTGCACGAGATGACCGTTGAGCGAATCGTCGACGTCACACCGCATATGCGCCGTATCACTCTGTCCGGTCCCGGCGTTGATCGCTATGTCAACGGCGGCCAGCATCTGAAGCTGTTTATTCCGCCGGAAGGAATCACCAAACCTGAATGGCCTGCCCCCGGTGAGGATGGTCTTGTGGTCGATACGCCCGAGGAGGTCAGACCTGCAGTCCGCACCTATACGGTGCGTAGCATCGATCTCGCAGCTGGCACCTTCGATGCCGATTTTGTGCTGCATGGTGACGGCAGCATCGGATCGCGCTGGGCTCTGAATGCCCGGCGGGGTGATGTCGTGGGCGTGCGCGGGCCGGTCGGCCGTCCCCTGCCCGAGGCGGACTGGTACCTGCTCGTCGGCGACGAGACGGCACTGCCAGTCATCGCCCGAACCCTCGAAAGCCTGCCGGCAAGCGCGAAGGGGTACGCCCTCATCGAAGTCGCCGACGAGAGCGAACAGCAAACCATCAGGTACGAAGCAAATATCGACTTACGCTGGCTGCACCGCAATGGAGCCGAGCCTGGCACGACCTCGCTGCTCGTTGACGCGGTGCGGTCGGTCGAGATGCCGCCGACGGGAACCCGAATCCATGCCATGGCGGGTGTGGAATATACCGCCTTCAAGGCCATCCGCCGCTACTGGCGCGACGAACTGAAGCTCGACAAGAAGGATGTGCTGCCGGTTGCCTATTGGCGCAGAGGCTACGCGGAGGGCGAGCCCAAGCCCGACGACAAGGACGATTGAGCCGTGGTGGGGATTCTGAAGCGCTTCGCCGCCTATTACCGGCCGCATCGGAGGCTGTTTGCGCTGGACTTCGGCAGCGCGGTGGCGGCCGGCTTGCTGGAGGCCGCCTTTCCGGTAGCGGTGACGCTGTTCATCGACCGGCTGCTATCGACTGGGTCTCTTGGCCCTGTTGATTTCCACCCAGAATTGAACCGGTTAGGCGCATAATTTTCACTGAGAACTGAGCCATGTCACCACTCCCCGAAGCGGCATGCAGAACGGGGAAAATGGAGTGATCCACATGGGACTATTAAACGTCATTGGGCGAATGGCCATGCGCGAGAAGTTATCGATACACGAGATCTCGCGCCGCACTGACCTGTCGCGCAACACGGTGACGAAACATCTGGCTTTCGGGACGATAGAGCCGAAATTCGCGACGTCTATGCACCCCAGCAAACTGGATCCCTTTGCCGGGAAGCTTTCAGCCTGGCTGAAGACCAAAGCTGGAAAGCCGCGCAAGCAGCGGCGAAACCTGAAGCGACTGCATGCCGATCTGGTGGCCCTTGGCTTCACTGGATCTTACGGCAGGGTCGCGGCCTTTGCTCGAGACTGGCGTGCCCAGCGGCAATACGAACAACAGACCACCGGACGGGGCATATTCGTCCCACTGGCGTTTCGAGCAGGCGAAGCTTTCCAGTTCGGCTGGAGCGAGGGATTACGCCGTCCTTCGTGGTGAACGCACCAAGCTGCAGGTTGCCCACATCAAGCTATCGCACAGCCGGGCGTTTCTGGTCCAAGCCTATCTTCTTCAGACCCACGAGATGCTGTTTGACGCCCATTGGCATGGCTTCCGTGTCCTGGGAGGCGTTCCCGGGAGTGGCATCTATGACAATATGAAGACGGCGGTCGACCGTGTGGGCCGTGGCAAGGGGCGGCAGATCAACATGCGCTTCCTCGCCATGACGAACCACTACGTCTACGAAGCTGAGTTCTGTAATCCGGCAGCAGGGTGGGAGAAGGGACAGGTCGAGAAGAATGTCCAGGACGCCCGACCGCGTCTGTGGCAACCGATGCCGGACTTTCCCGATCCTGCCACGCTCAACATATGGCTGGAACAGCGGTGCCTCGAACTGTGGAGCGAGATCCCGCACGGCACTCTTGCCGGCACGATCGCTGACGTCTTGACCGCCGAGCAGGCATCGCTCATGCCCTTGCCGGTTGCGTTCGATGGTTTTGCCGGGCAGAGCAAACGGGTCTCACCCACCTGCCTGATCAACTTCGAGCGGCATCGCTACAGCGCCGGCATCCTTCGCCAATCGCCGCGTCAGTTTGCGGATTTATCCCGAGTAGCTTGTCATCCTCGCCGAGGGACAGATCGTTTGTGAGCACACGCGCTTCATTGAACGGACACATAAGCACCCACCACGCACGATCTATGATTGGCGCCATTATCTGGCTGTCCTCCAGCGTAAACCCGGAGCGCTACGCAATGGCGCGTCGTTCTCAGAACTGCTGCCAGCCTTCAGGCAGCTACAGGATCAGTTGCTTCTTCACCCCGGTGGTGATCGCGAGATGGTCGATATCCTCGCATTGGTCCTGCAGCACGATGAGCAGGAGGCTGTGCTGACGGCTGTGGAGCTTGCTCTTGACGAGGAAGTAGCAACCAAGACCCATGTTCTATAACTGTTGCACAGACTGGTCGACGGCAAGACGACAGGCAGCCCGGGGCTCGACACGCCGCAGGCGCTGACATTGCGGCGTGAGCCCACAGCTAATGTCGAGCGTTATGATGACCTGCGCAACCATCTCGTGGGGGGCCGCCATGCGTCATGATCTCGCCAGCGGAGCAATCGTCATTACGCTCCGCAGCCTGAAGATGCACGTCTGGGCTGGTTTGCGCACCTTTGCACCAGACCGGATCCCGGTCATCGGTTATTCGGGAAATTCCCGGCTTCTTCTGGGCCGCAGGTTTTGGTGGCTTCGGGATCCAGACTGCCCCCGCCGTTGGAAAATTGGCAGCCAAGCTTTTAATCAATCAAACTGATCTAACCCGGAACCTTGTCTTGGAGTCAGAAGCCTTCCACGCCAAGACGGTTTCAACAAAACTCTTGAACCTCCACTCAAATATCGGCTTTTGCCGTTGCCTCGCGACGCCGCAGCTTCAGGGCATCCGCCAGCCATAGTCGCGCCAGTCCGTGGTAGAGCGGTTCGGGAGACAGAAACCGCGATATTCCGAAGCCCAGCATCGCAGCAGCCATGATCGGCAAGGCGTGCTCTTGTGTCGCTGTCATTTCCATCACGATCACGAAAGCTGTCATCGGCGATTGCACCACGCCTGCGAAATAGGCGGCCATGCCAAGCACAGCAGCGAAACCCAACGACGCCCCGAACAATCCGCCAATGAAATTTCCTAAACCGGCACCAACGGAAAGCGAGGGCGCGAATATGCCACCCGGAATCCCGGACAAGGTCGAGGCAAGCGTTGCCAAGAGTTTGGCGAAAAAGAAGGTCGCCGGCAAATGCTCGCCTTCGACTGCTAGCCGCGCTTCAGCATAACTGGTGCCAAATACAGTTCCGCCGCTCAGCAAACCGATCACGGCAACAGCGAGCCCCGCACCACCGGCAACAACCAGAAGCTTACGAGTGGCGGAAACGGTCTTCCAGCGTCGTAAGCGGCGCGTAAAATACAGCACTGCGCGGCTGAAAGCGGCACCCAAAACACCGCCCACAATACCGATAAGAATCACAAGCATCCAATCGTGTGGAAAGTTGCTTACAGCCCGCGCCGCGCCAAAATAAGTGTAGCTGCCCGAGATCGCGATTGCCGCAATGCCAGCGATCACGACAGTCGACAAAACCATGCCATTCGTGCGGCTTTGGTAGTTGCGTGCCATCTCCTCGATCGCAAAGACGATGCCTGCAAGCGGAGTGTTGAAGGCAGCGGCTATACCCGCGGCCGAGCCAGCAAGGATCAAGCCTTTGGTATGCGCCAGATGGCCAAAGCGCGCACTTGCGAGCATGATCGCTGCGCCGATCTGAACGGTAGGCCCTTCGCGCCCGACAGATGCACCAAAAAGAAGGCTCCAAAGTGTGAGGAAGAATTTTCCAACCGCAATCTTCAAGGTGAGATAAAGGCGTCGTTGGTCGCCTTCGAGCGCCCGCGCCGCCATTGCTTGTGGAATGCCGCTGCCTTGAGAACCCGAAAAATATCTGTCCGCAAGCCAAGAGGATGAAACAAATCCGAATGGAATTACAATGAGCAACCAGATCTCGGTTCCGCCCGAAGTGATGTGGCTGAAGAGTTCACTCGCTTCATCCGCAAGTTTGGCAAAGGCGGTGCTAACCAGGCCGACGGTCAATGCTCCGAGCCAAAAAACCATTCGCCCCCGCCATTGCTCTCTGCCTTTTATAAGGGCTCGCGAGCGTCGGAGAACGCGGAAACGGGTACGTGCGGCGGCCATGCAATGCTTCAACTTATGACGCTGGGCAGTCGCGTTCGGCTAACGAGCTGCTCATTCGGCTGGGTTGTTATCACATTTCATGCTTGGAACCCGGATGCAAGTTTCGGACCGCACGAGCCCTGGATTTGCGGATTGTTTTCTCATTCGTTTCAGCTTCCGCGAACGCTGAGATAAAATGTACTGGTAGTCAAATGGGGAGATAACTAACGATGCTTGGTGGCCTGCGTGTGGTCGAGTTGGAAGGATTGGGCCCCGCGCCTTTCGCTTCCATGATGCTCGCCGATCTTGGTGCCGATGTCATAGTCGTTCACCGAAAAGGAGAGGCTGCCGTGGGCATGCCGGAGCGATCACTTCTCGATAGAGGTAAAAGATCGATCGCCTTGGACCTCAAGAACCCGTCGGATGTCGAGAACGTCATCAAGCTACTTAAAACGGCAGATACGATGATTGAAGGGTTTCGGCCCGGTGTTCTTGAGCGGTTAGGGCTCGGTCCCGATGTCTGTCATTCCTTTAATCCACGTCTTGTGATCGGTAGAATGACGGGCTGGGGCCAAGAAAGCCCTTTGTCCCACACGGCTGGACACGATGTGAATTATCTCTCGATGTCCGGTGCTGCGTGGTACAGCGGACTGCCGGACGCCGTTCCTTTCCCACCGCCCGTATTGGTCGGCGATGTAGGAGGTGGTGCGCTATATCTCGTAATCGGCCTCCTTGCCGGTGTCATGAAAGCTCGCGAAACGGGCCAAGGGACAGTTGTGGATGCTTCAATCTATGACGGCTCTGCGCATATGATGAACTTATTGATGGCTCTGCGTCAAAGTGGAAACTGGCCAAACGACCGAAGACAAACGCTTTTGAACGCTCCGCATTGGTCGCATTGTTACCGCACAAGTGATGATGGCTATATGTCCGTCCAATGCCTTGAGCCTAAATTTTACGAGCTGTTTATCGAAAAGCTCGGCCTTGCATCTGATGCTAGCTTTCAACAGCAATATGAACGAAGCTTATGGCCAGAATTAACCCGACGGCTACGAGCGATTTTTGCTTCCAAAACGCGCGATGAATGGACCGAACTGTTTTGGGGAACAGACGCCTGCGTGGCACCTGTTCTCAACCCTGAGGAAGCGCTGGCGCATCCGATGAATGAAGCGCGGCAGACTTGGCGTCACGCTGACGGGATATTGCAGGCGGCGCCCGCTCCGCGTTTTTCGAATGCAGCAACTTGGTCTCCCGCCCCGCTCCCGGCCCGCAATGCCAACGCCAAGGAGATCCTGGAAGAGATCACGTCTTATCGCCGAGTTCCCACTTCATGAAACTGATGCGGTGACGGGTCTGTCTTCAAGATATTCTTGGGTGGCAAACCGAGATGCAAAATCGGCACCGCTTGGATTCTGGAAAACCCGAAGATCGAATTCCGGTAAGATAGCCAGGACATGGTCGAAAATATCTGCTTGGATACCTTCATATGCAACCCATGCCGTTGTGTTGGTGAAACAGTAGATCTCCATTGGCAAACCTTCGGCACCGGGCGGCAGCTGACGCACCATGATCGTCATCTCCTGGTGGATCCCAGGATGGGTCTTTAGGTAATTTTCCAGATAAGCGCGAAACGTCCCGATATTTGTGGAGCGCCGTGTGTTAGCTGGAACGCTCGCGCTGTCACCCAATTGCCTGTTCCATTCGGCAAGCTCGGCGCGTTTCTGCTCAAGATATGTCGTCAAATGTCCGAATGCCGACAGTTTCTCGAGGTCCTCATCGCTCAGCAACCTGATGCTGTTCTGGTCCAGATTGATGGCTCGTTTGATGCGTCGACCACCCGATTCCTGCATGCTGCGCCAGTTTTTGAACGGCTCGGTGACAAGCTTGCGAATGGGAACTGTCGTGACCGTCTTGTCGAAGTTCTGAATTTTTACCGTATGAAGGGCGATCTCCAGCACGTCGCCATCCGCGTTCTGGCCTGGCATTTCGATCCAGTCCCCCACCCGAACCATGTCGGTGGACGAAATCTGCACACCTGCCACCAAGGACAACAAAGTGTCCTGGAACACCAAGATCAGAACCGCAGCCATCGCACCAAGCCCCGACAAAAGGATAAGTGGGGAGCGATCGATTAGCGTCGCGATCATGAATAGCGCGGCAATCACATACGCCGCGATCTTCACGACCTGAATATAACCTTTGATCGGCTTTAACCGGGCCGAAGGGCGACGATGGTAGATCTTATCCGCAATGTTCAGTGCAGCGCTGACGGCCATCGCGATCATCAGGATCATGAATGCGCTGGCGACATTTTTGACGATGATGACCAAAAAGAGGGGTAAGTGCGGAACCAGCGCAATACCGGTCGAGATCACCAGCGCAGGCATAATATTGGCCAAACGCTCGATCATGCCCTGACGACGCAACTCCGGATCACGTCCGAATGCGGTGAAATCCAGCAGCCTATGCAAAACCCGCAGAAGCAGCACCTTGACCACGAAATTCGCAAATAGTGCTGCGAGGAGCAAGGCGCATAACGCCAATACCGTTTCTACAATTGGCTGGTTCAGAAAATCTGCGGTCAAGAGAAGCTCCTCGACTCCAATGGTCAGGCTGCGGTCAGGCGGGAGAACCGGACCGCGAATCTTCAGAATGTGTCGTGCCGTTGGATAGCTTGGCTACAATTTCTTGCATGCGCTGATTGAGAACCGCGATCTCTCGAGAGGTTTTCTGGAAGTCTTCAAGCAGGACGGTTTTATCGTCCGAACGCCCTGGTTCGACAGGGCCTTGACCGATGCCCGACAAGAGCCAGGAGGGACTGACCCCCAGGATACCAGCCATCATCGTGACGCGATTGGCACGCGGCAAACTGCCATCGCATTCCCACGCGTTCCAGCTTTGTGGCATTACGCCCAAATGGTC
>JAFAGL010000093.1 GCA_023422735.1 Pseudomonadota bacterium | reverse complement strand
ACGACCGGCAGCGATATTGAAGACGTCAATGAATGGCCGGATCGTATTCGTGCTGTGACAGCCGAACAGATCCAGCGCGCTGCCCAGCAATATATCGACAAGAAGCCAGGCGTGAGCAGCTATCTTCTGCCAGCGGGGGAGGAAAAGTCTTGAGCCGTATTCATGTTATCGCAAACTCCGTTGATCTGGCATCGACCACGAATCGGTTGAAGATAGCTCTCATTACGACGCTGCTGGCGTTTACCTTCGTTGCTCTCCAGCCATTCATGGCGCGTGCCGACGTTTCCATTCAGGAAGTCAAAAGCCAGTCAGGCATCACCGCCTGGCTCGTGGAAGATTACTCGGTTCCGATTGTTTCCATGCGGTTTGCCTTCAAGGGCGGCACAGTACAGGACCCGGCCGGCAAGGAAGGTCTGGCGACTTTGATGTCCGGCCTGTTCGATGAAGGCGCCGGAGACCTTGATCGTGAAGCTTTCCAGACCCGGTTGGACGACTCCGGCGCCGAGATCAGCTTCACGTCTTCACAAGACGAGATCATGGGGTCTTTCCGCGCCGTCGACGAAGATCTGCCTGAGGGTTTCGATCTTCTGGCGATGGCAGTTCAAAGCCCACGCTTCGATCAGGAACCCGTCGAACGGATCCGCTCGCAGATGTTGGCGTCGATCGCTGCGCGTTCACGCGACCCGCAGGAACAAAGCCGCATCGCCTGGAGCCGTGCAATATACGGTGACCATCCTTACGCGCGCCAGGAAGATGGTGGCGCGCAAAGCGTGGCCAGCCTGACGCGCGAAGATCTTCGCGCCATGCACAAAGCACTGTTCGCGCGCGACAATCTTGTTGTCAGCGTGGTGGGCGCGATGGATGCCGAAACCTTGAAGACCTATCTCGACAAGGTGTTTGGCGAATTGCCGGAAAAGGCTGAATTACGCTCTATTCCAGAAGCTCAACCCAAGTTCGATCAGATGATCAAGATCGATTACGATCTGCCGCAGGCGAGCATCCAGATGGCTTATCCCGGTGTCAAGCGAAAGGATCCCGGCTTTTTTGCAGCCTATCTCATGAATGAGGTTCTGGGAGGCGGCACCTTCTCTTCGCGCTTGTTCGAGGAAGTGCGTGAAAAGCGCGGCCTTGCATATGGTGTTGGCTCGTCACTGGCGACCCAGCGTTATTCCGAGCTTCTCGGGATCGGCACCGCCACGCGTTCCGATCGTTCTGCGGAAGCGCTGCAAGTGATCGAAGACCAGATTAAGCAGATGGCCGAACAAGGGCCTACGCAAGAGGAACTGGATAAGGCCAAGCGCTATACAATCGGCGCTTATGCGATCAATAATCTCGACAGCTCGGGTTCGATTGCCGCGACCTTGACGCAGATCCAACTCGAAGCTCTCGGGATCGACTATATCACGCGCCGGGAAGGACTGATCCATGCAGTCACTCTTGATGAGGTCAAGGAAGAGGCAAAGCGGCTATTAACTGCCAAGCCTGCCATCATGATCGTCGGCCCAAAGGACAAGGCATCGAAAACATCCGAGCCGGTACCTGCGCCGACCCGGGCACCTGCTCCGGCTGAAGAGAGTTCTTCGCCGGTGATGACGCCTGGCCAGGAACCATCGGACAACGGTGCAGATACCGGAGAATAGAATGAGTTTCGATGTCGTGGAAAGGATCGAAACCAAGCCGTTACACGCGGCGCGACAGTCTGGCCCAAGCTTCGCTGTCGCTTTTGGCGGGGGTGGCGCGCGCGGGCTTGCTCATATCCATGTCATCGAAGTCCTCGACGAGCTCGGCATCAAACCTGTTGCAATTGCCGGCTCGTCCATTGGTGCTATTCTCGGCGCGTCGATGGCAGCTGGTTTGAGCGGAGTCGATATTCGTGAGTTCGCTCGTGGCGTCCTGTGCAAGCGGTCTGAATTGACCAAGCGCATCTGGAGTGCGAGACCCGGGACGTTCAATGATCTGGTTTCGTCGGGCTTGCGGGTCAGCCAGTTTAATTTGCAGCGCATTCTGGCAGCATTCCTTCCGGATGCACTGCCTGAAACATTTGAAGAGCTGCAGATTCCCTTGAAGGTGACCGCAACCGATTTCTACAAGCAGGAGCTTGTTGTGATCGACACGGGCGATTTGCATTCTGCGCTCTGCGCATCGGCGGCGATCCCGGCAATCTTCAGTCCGGTTTCGCGAAGCGGGCGAATGCTGATCGATGGCGGCATTTGCAATCCGGTGCCGTTCGATCTGGTGGCGGATGCGGCCGACATCGTGATTGCCATCGATGTGATTGGCGATCCGATGGAAGACGCCGGACGCGCACCGAAATCAATGGACATGCTCTTGGGTGCAAACCAGATCATGATGCAGGCCATCAACCAGATGAAGATGAAAGAGCGCCCGCCGGAAATCTATTTGAGGCCCGGAACGCGCTACAGGGCGCTCGATTTTCTGAAAATCGACAGGGTTTTGGCCGAAACCGTTTCGGTGAAAGATGATTTGAAACGAGCCATCGAAGGTGCAATTAAAACTGCAGCATGACACCTGCGAATGCAAAAGCGCGAATTGCGTCATTGCGAACAGGCGTTGCGGACCATAGATGAGGCAGATGCGTGGCCTCGCTTCGCATCCCGCGTCTTCTTCCAGGATTTTGTCATGCCCGTTTCCCCAGCCGATAAACTTGTCGATCAGGTTGCGGCACTGGTTGAGGCGGCGAAAGCGGCGGGTGCGGATGCTGCTGACGCGGTGGCCGTGCGTGGTCGGTCGGTCGGCGTATCGGTCCGGCTTGGCAAAGTTGAGAACACGGAATCCTCAGAAAGCGACGACATCTCGCTGCGCGTCTTCGTCGGGCAAAGCGTCGCAAACATTTCCGCCAATGCGGGCGCGGACATCCATGCCTTGGCCGAACGTGCGGTTGCTATGGCAAGGGTTTCGCCTGAAGATCCGTATCAGTCGCTTGCGGATCGTGCAGCGCTCGCCACCGGAATCGCGGATCTAGATTTGTATGATCCCACAGAGCTTTCCGGCGATGCCTTGCGAGAAACTGCTTTGGCGGCCGAAGAGGCCGCCTTGTCGGTCAAGGGAGTCACCAATTCGTCGGGGGCCAGTGCGGGGTTCGGTTATGGCGGACTGGTTCTTGCCACCTCACACGGGTTTACCGGCCAATATGTAGCGTCGCGTTTTTCGCGCTCCGTCAGCGTGATTGCCGGAGAAGGTACCGGCATGGAGCGTGATTACGACTTTTCCTCGCGGATACATTTCAGCGAGCTGGATGATCCTGAAGAGATCGGCCAACGGGCAGGTGAGCGTGCGGTTCGGCGCTTGAAGCCGCAAAGGGCGAAAACTGGATCGGTCAATGTCGTGTTCGATCCGCGTGTTTCGCGCGGTATCGCCGGTCATCTTGCGAGCGCGATCAACGGCGCTTCGGTTGCGCGCAAGACCAGTTTCCTTCGCGACAAAATGGGCCAGCAGGTGGCTTCCGCTGGCATTACCGTAACAGACGATCCAACGCGCCTTCGCGGCTCCGCTTCGCGGCCTTTCGACGGCGAAGGCGTGCGCGGCGAGCGGATGGTCATGGTGGAACAAGGTGTCTTGCGGAACTGGTTCCTGTCGACCTCGGTCGCGCGCGAACTGGGGACGGTAACAAATGGGCGTGGTGCGCGATCCGGCTCGTCGGTCAATCCCTCATCCACAAATCTGGCAATTGAACCGGGCGAGGTTTCGCCACAAGATCTGATTGCCGGGCTTGCATCGGGCTTTTACGTGACGGAAGTATTTGGCCAAGGCGTCAACATGATCACAGGTGAGTATAGCCGCGGCGCTTCCGGCTTCTGGATAGACAAAGGCGAATTGGCTTATCCGGTGGCCGAGGTGACGATCGCGTCCAACCTCAAGGCCATGTTCACGCGCATGGTGCCGGCGTCTGATATAGACCGGAACTTTGGAACGGCAGCGCCGACTTTGTTGATCGAGGGGATGACGCTTGCGGGAAGCTGACACGATAGCTTCGCGCAATTGCGATGATCTGCGCCTGATTTGCGACGCTGCGCGCGAAGCGGGAGAGATAGCCATGCGCTACTTCCGCAAAGAACCGGAAGTCTGGTGGAAAGAGGGCCAATCGCCTGTGAGCGAAGCCGATTTCGCGGTCGACAAGTTTTTGCGCGAAACACTTCTTGCCGCTCGGCCTGATTATGGCTGGTTATCGGAAGAAACCCCCGATTCTCCTGATCGCCTTTCCGCCAAGAGAACCTTCGTCGTGGATCCCATCGACGGGACGCGTGCATTTATTGGAAACAAGGCGACCTGGTGCGTATCCATTGGCGTGGTGCAAGATGGGCGCCCCGTCGCAGGCGTGCTGGATTGTCCTGCCAAAAGCGAAGTCTTCGAAGCGGTCCTCGATGGGGGCGCGCGCTTGAACGGAGCGGCAGTCCAGGTCCCGGCAGTGACCGCGCATCCGGCAATTGGCGGGCCGAAAGCCATGATCGACCTGCTCGACCCGATGGATCGTGAAACTTCGCGATCCGTTTCTTACATTCCCTCGCTTGCTTATCGCATCGCGATGGTGGCACGCGGTGAAATCGATGCCACCTTCGTTAAGCCCAATTCGCATGATTGGGATCTCGCTGCTGCCGACCTCATTTTGCAAGAGGCTGGCGGACGCATCATCGACGCGACTGGCGAGCGTCTCAGATATGCCACCAGAAACGTCAAGCATGGACCCCTGGCGGCGGGAAGCGGCGAGCTTTTGGAGAAACTGGCCATTGTCCTGGGAAAAACCCGGTGACGATCAGCCGATTTCCCATATAGATCGTTCTTTCCAACATTTATGAATTGGAGTCTCGCATGACGGAACAAACAGAACCCAAGCAACTCCTGCACCTGGTGTTTGGCGGGGAGCTCTCATCCTTGAAAGGCGTGACCTTCCGCGATCTGGACGGTCTAGACATTGTGGGCATCTTTCCGGACTACAATTCAGCGGAGCGCGCTTGGCGCTCCAAGGCACAGGAAACGGTCGATAACGCGCATATGCGCTATTTCATCGTTCATCTGCATCGCCTTCTCGAACCGGAAGTGGCATCGGCACCCGAAGCGTGACGATGACAAATGCACAAGGCAGGCGGCAGGCGCCGAAGCGCCGTCGCACGCCGCGTATTATCAAGGATGTGTGGCGTGGCATTCGTCGTCCACTGGCCGGTTCGGCAGTGGTGAAGCACGCGCTTGCGTTTCTGATCGGCAATGGCTTGAAATTCGTCGGCCACACGAATCGTCTGGTCGCCGGGTCAAGCGATCTCGCCCAATCCATGGCGGAGGATGGCCCGGCGATTTACGCCGTTTGGCACGGTCAGCATCTGATGTATCCGACACTTTATCCCAAAGAGCATCCCATCGACGTCATGGTGTCTCGCAGCAGCGATGCCGAAATGAACGCGCTTGTCATGAAGCGTTTTGGGGTGGGGATCGTGCGCGGATCGGGCGGACGGAGCGCCAAGCGTTCGGTGGAAAAAGGAGGCGCGCGCGCATTGCTCGCTCTCAAGAAATCCCTCGATGCGGGCCGATCCGTGGCAATGGTCGCCGATATTCCGAATGGGACACCACGTGACGCGGGATTGGGTATCGTGATGCTTGCGCGTATTTCCGGGCGCCCGATCTTTCCGGCGGCCTATGCCAGTAGTCGCCGAAAGACTGTGCAGCGCAGCTGGGACAAGATGACGATTAGCCTTCCGTTCGGGCGTTGCGCCATGGTGTTGGGCGACCCGATCCAGGTGCCTGAAGACGCTGATGACGCGCAGATGGAGACGTTGCGCCAATACGTGACGCAGTCCCTCAACAAGGTCACGAAAAATGCGCATGACCTGGCCGACAGCAAGCTGCGCGGAGGTGCTGCGTGAGCGAGAGATGGGCAAAACGCATCTTGTCGTTTTACGGCCTGGCAGGCTCGCTCGCATACCCGTTTATCGGGCCATATGTCGCTTATCGCGCCAGCCGGGGCAAGGAAGACCGGCAAAGGCGGCGCGAGCGTTATGGCGTTGCCGGCCAGCCACGACCGGACGGTCCTTTGATCTGGATACATGCTGCGAGCGTGGGCGAAACGGGGGCGGTGATCCCGCTTATCCGGCGCATTATGGGTGTAGGCATTCGGGTGGTTCTGACGACGGGAACAGTCACTTCCGCAAAGATCGTTGCCAAACGGCTCGGCGACCGTGTTATTCACCAATATGTGCCGCTTGATCTCAAGCCGGCTGTTTCGCGCTTTCTCGATCATTGGAAGCCGGATCTCGCGATCATAGCGGAGTCGGAAATCTGGCCAACGACCATCCTGGCGCTTCGCAAGCGCCGCATCCCGCAGGTTCTGGTCAATGCGCGCCTGTCCGACCGCTCGTTCAAGTCGTGGCAGAAGCGACCTCATCTGGCCGAAGCCTTGTTTGAGAATTTCGCGCATGTGGTGGCGCAATCCGAGATCGACGGCGAGCGTTTTCGAACGCTCGGTGCCCGGCCTGTCACCGTTTCCGGGAATTTGAAGCTCGACACCGACCCTCCGCCCTATAATTGGGATGCCTACACACTCCGTAGATCCCAGATCGAAGGCCGTCCGGTCTGGGCTGCGGTTTCCACGCATCCAGGAGAGGAAGCGCTGGCGGGACGTGTGCATGTACAACTCAAAGCGCGGCATCCGAACCTCCTGACGATCATGGTGCCGCGTCATCCTGAACGGGGTGAAGCGGTGGTCACCGAACTCCAAGAGCAAGGTCTGGTTGTCGCCCGACAAAGCTTGAATGAAAGCATCGATGACAAGGTAGATGTGCTTCTCGGTGATACGATCGGTGATATGGGGCTTTATCTCCGGCTGACGCCGGTTGCTTTTGTCGGCCGATCGCTTGTGGGCGACGGCGGACAGAATCCGATTGAACCTGCCATGCTCGACACTGCGGTTCTGGCTGGAGAGAATGTTCAGAATTTTCGCGACATCTACGGCAAGCTGATTGAAAGCGGTGGTGCGGGACTTGTGAAGGATGAAGAAGCGCTGATCGGCGCTTTGAACTACCTGTTCAAGCATGAAGATGTGCGACAGAAAATGGCTGCTGCCGCCTTTTCGACGGTAGAAGAAATGCGGGGTGCTTTGGATCGCACTCTCAGGTCCCTGGATCCCTTCATTCATCCTCTTGTCGTCAAGGCGCGCCTGGAAGGCGGGTCGAACTGATGGGAAGCGAGGCGCCGCCATTCTGGTGGGAGAAGGCCGATTGGCGAGCATGGAGCCTGTGGCCAGCCTCGATGCTTTATGGCGCGGTCGCTAAACGACAGATGCGCCGTGCCCCGCGTGTCAAGATTCCGGCTCCCGTGATCTGCGTCGGAAATTTCACGGTTGGAGGCGCCGGGAAGACGCCGGTCGCCATTGCTTTGGCCAGTGCCATGCGCGCGCGCGGATTGAAGCCCGGCATTCTTTCACGCGGCCATGGCGGAAGTTTCGGCAAGCCGCATCTGGTTGATCTCCATCACGATATTGCGCGCCATGTGGGTGACGAGCCGCTGCTGTTGGCGCAAGCGGCACCGGTTGCGGTTTCGCCTGATCGCGCAGCCGCGTCTCAGCTTCTTCTGCAAAAGGGCTGCGACATCCTCGTCATGGATGACGGCTTTCAAAGCGGGCGCATACATATCGACTTCGCGCTTTTGGTCGTTGACGCGGTGCGAGGTCTCGGCAATGGCCATGTCATTCCCGGCGGCCCTTTGCGCCTGGGCTTGGTAGAGCAATTGCGGTTCACGGACGCGCTTTTGAAAGTCGGACGCGGCGAGGCAGCGGATGGCGTGGTTCGACATGCGGCGCGGGCCGGGAGAACAGTATTCGAGGCTTTTACACAACTCCGGCCTGGGCAGATGTTTGAAGGACAGAGATATCTGGCATTCGCGGGAATCGGCAATAACGAGAAATTCTTTCAAACCCTTCGACAAACCGGCGCGAATGTGATTGCCACGCGAAGCTTTCCGGATCATCACGCTTACGGGGAAGATGAAATCGCGGATCTGGAACGGTCTGCGGGCAAGCTCAGCGCGCGGCTCATCACGACCGAAAAGGATGTGGCGCGCTTGTCAGGGTGGTCACCTGCAACCAACAAATTTCTGGAACAGGTTGAAGTGCTGAAGATCGAAACTGTTTTCGATAATCCAACTGCGCCCGACCGGATAATCGACGCTGCACTCAGCGCGTATAAAAGGCGCCGCAGCTAGCGCATACGGCGCCGATGATGATCAGGTCGAAGCTTTGCAGACCGGACGGGTAGCGCAGCTGCAATGGAAATCAGCTTCGCTTACGAAGCTCTGGATTGTGTTCGATCTCGCGGTCGAGAGAAATCTGGGCATTGGCATAGGGTTCCTGACGCGCAACGCTCCAATAACGCAATTCCTCAAGCGGAATGGATTCATGCGTAACTGCGCAGCGCACAAAAGCGCCGGGGCTCAATACCTGGAAATCGCCATCCAGATAGCGGATCTTGGCTTCCCGTGATCCGGGACCTTCAAAGCGGTTCATCATGCTCACATCTTCTCAACGACGGCCGAACAGGCGTTCTATATCGTGAAGTTTGAGTTCGATATAGGTGGGGCGGCCATGATTGCAGGTACCGGAGCCTGGCGTGGCTTCCATTTGCCTCAAAAGCGCATTCATTTCTTCCGCGCGCAAGCGACGCCCGGAGCGGATCGAGCCATGGCAAGCCATTCGAGACGCGATCGCATGCAGCCGTTGCGTCAAAATATCAGCTGAATCGCTTTCGGCCAATTCGTCGGCCAGATCACGGACCAGCGAAGCGGAGTCCACCTTGCCCAGCATTGCTGGCGTTTCGCGCACGGCAACCGCGCCCGGACCGAATGGCTCCACGACGAGACCAAGTCTTTGCAGGAAAGCGGCATGGCTCGCCAGCCGGCTGACATCATCTGCTGGCAGATCGACGATCTCGGGAAGAAGAAGCATCTGGGTCGCAACGGGCTGATCATGCAAAGCCGTTTTCAACGCCTCGTAAACAAGTCGCTCATGCGCCGCGTGCTGGTCGACAATAATCAAGGAGGTCTCGGTTTGCGAGACGATGTAATTTTCGTGGACCTGCGCGCGGGCAGCGCCGAGACTATGGGTCTGATGATCACTGTCCGGCGCGCCTGCCGATTGCTGTTCCTCGCCCGCGATCATGTCGTCATCGGAATAATCGCTGCGCGCGCTTTCTTGAAAACCGAAGTCGATCGGTCGTGAGGGTGAGGTGGAATACGAAAACCCCGTATGTTGGGCTCGTGGCGGGGTGGAGCCTGAACCTTGAAATGGATAAGACTGGCTTGTTTCCGAGGTCGGCGCTGACTGAAACGCCCGCAACATGCCCTCGGCTCCGGTCGTTGCCGCTCGAACGCCACCCAATGCCAATGCCTGCTTTATTCCCCCGACCAGCAGGCCACGCACCAATCCAGGATCGCGGAATCTGACATCAGCCTTTGCCGGGTGCACATTCACATCCACCTGCGAGGGATCGAGCGTCAGAAACAAAGCCGTGACGGGATAGCGATCGCGCGACAAAACATCGGCATAGGCACCGCGGATTGCGCCTCCGAGCATCTTGTCTCGCACAGGTCTGCCGTTGACGAAGACATGCGCCTGCAAACCATTGGCCCGGCTGTAAGCGGGAATGGATATGTGACCGGTCAGCACTATTCCTTCTCGCGCCGCTTCAAGCGGAAGTGCGTTGTCGGCAAAATCCGTTCCAAGAACATCGGCGATGCGGGCAATCCTGTCATCTTCACCGTTGTGGGCCGGCAAATCAAGCGTGGTGCGGTCGCTTCCCGACAAAACAAAGCGGACGCGCGGAAAGGCGATAGCGATGCGCTTCACCAGATCGGTGATCGCGGCCGTTTCAGCGCGCTCGCTTTTCATGAATTTCAGTCGCGCCGGCGTAGAAAAAAACAGGTCCCGCACTTCGACGACCGTTCCGGGATTTCCCGCAGCGGGTTTCACCGGATGAACTTGACCGGCATCCACCCGGATCTCGAAAGCCTGTGTGTGGGCTGTGCGCGAACGGATCGACAAACGTGACACCGATCCGATGGAGGGAAGGGCTTCTCCGCGAAAACCGAGAGAGCGAATATCGAAAATATTGTCGCCAAGCTTGGACGTGCAATGCCGTCCGATGGCCAGTGGAAGATCTTCCGGCCCCATGCCCGAGCCATCATCGGTGACCCGCAGCATCGTCAAACCACCGCCTGCCGTGGCGATCTCGATGCGGTGCGCACCGGCATCAAGCGCATTTTCCACCAGTTCCTTGATGACGCTGGCGGGACGTTCGATCACTTCGCCGGCGGCGATCTGATTGATAACGCTATCAGTGAGCTGACGAATGGGCATCAGGCTATATAGCCAGATTCGCGAAGCGGCGTCAGTGCCCCGATCCTAGTTGGTTGCAGCCTTAGAGGTTGAGACGGCTGCACTTTGCGCAGCTTTCTTTGCCTGCTGCTGCAGCCACACGGTCGCATCCGGCCCGGACATCGGATAAGCAACGCCGTATCCTTGTACAACCGTACAACCAACTTCCTGTAGTTTATCCAACTCGCTTTGTGTTTCGGCGCCTTCCGCGACAACGCGGATATCCAGCGATTGCGCCAGGCCGATCATCGCTCGCACGATCTTGCAGTTGGAAGGATGCTTATCGATATCGTGAACAAACCGCCTGTCTATCTTCACCCGATCGATCTGGTCGGGATCGATATGGCTCAGCGATGCGTATCCGGTGCCAAAATCGTCGAGTTCCAGATGAACCCCGGATTTCCGCAAGCGGGGAAGCTTGGTATTGAGACCAATCCGCTCGTCGTCGAGAATAACCGATTCCACGATCTCAAGTGAAACCATTGAGGTTGGCAGACCGGAAATCGCGAGCGTCGAATAAACGAAAGTCTCAAAATCGGGATCGCGCAATTCAGCGCCCGACGCATTCAGCGACAAGCGTCCGAAATCAAGATGGTTGTGGTGCCATTCGGCAGCCTGCGCAATTGCCTTTCGCATCACGATGCGACCGATCTCGGCCAGGGAACCACTACGTTCTGCAACCGGCAAAAAGATTGCCGGCGAAATCATACCCCGTTGCGGGTGTTCCCAGCGCACCAGTGCCTCGATACCCTCAACTTTCTGCGTAACGAGGTCGATCTGGGGTTGGAAGTAAACACAGAAAGCCTCTGACTCGATGGCCACGCGGATATCTTGCGCGAATGCCTTCTGGTAGTCCAGGTCCTCGCGCAGTTCGCTGGTAAAGAATTCAATTTTCCCGCCACCCATGCGCTTGGCGGCGTAAAGCGCCAGATCGGCATGAACAAGCAACTCCTCGTCGCTGCCGGCATCATCCGGGAACATTGCAATGCCAATGGTTGCCTGCGGGTGAACGGTCACCCCCTGAAACGAAATCGGGCGATTGATACGATCCAGAAAACGGTTGGCGATGGCTTCTGCGCTTGCGCGCCCATTTCCTACGCGAGCAAGGACGACGAATTCGTCTCCACCAAGCCTTACGCAGATATCTTCACTTCTCGAAGCGGCACGCAACCGTTCGGCCGTGCGCACAAGTACATGATCACCGACCAGGTGGCCGAACGTATCATTGACCTGTTTGAACCGATCGAGGTCAAGCTGCAGAACTGCGAGCGGTTCGCCCCGCTGTCTGCTGTCGGCGAGCAACCGATCGAAATTTGCGACGATAAACCCGCGATTGAACAACCCCGTGAGAGCATCATGTTCGGCCGCGAATGTCATATCGTCGTGAGCCTTGATGAGCTGTCTGGTGCGACGTCCGATCATTCGTGTCATGGGTCGAAAAACGAGGATGGCGATCAAGGCGATCACGCCGAGTGTTGAGTAAAAGATTCTTCTGTGAAGGCTTAAAAGATCGACTTGCCGGTCTTCTGAAAATTGATCGAGTTTTTTGCTCAACGTTTCGTAGCCAATCAGCGTGGCGTCCGCGACGGTTTGTTCCAGATTGGCGCGACCGCTGGTGGCGATATAATCCGACAGAACCGGGCCACCAGTCAAAATCTCCTCCAGCGCGGATGCGAGGCGGCGACTGTTCGATGCAAGCTGAGACGAGAAATAGTCCAGATAATAGGGGCTTTGGTAAAAGACGCTGCTGAATGTAGATGACAGCGATGATAAGGAGCCGTCAGCCTGCTTACTGGCGAGGGCAAGAAGACGATCATAATTGCTTTCAAACCGCTTGGCGTTGGAGCGCAGGGAGTCCACCAGCAACTTAGTTTGATTGCGCCTGTCATTTGATGACACGGCCAGTAAGACGAGGCGTTGAGATAGAGTAGTCTGTTCCATCGCCAGTTGATGCAGTTCCGAATTTCTCCGTTGTTCTGCAATCGTACGTTGTAGAAGCACAAATGATGCGATAGTCATGATTGTCATCATCGTCAACGCAAGCCAGCAAGCCAGTTTGATCAGCGTGCCTAAGCGTTGGTCCGGGTCGGTATCAGCCTTCAGCGGCGCCCCTGCCATTTCCTATGCGTCCCCTTGCGCTCCTGAACGCGTGGTCCGGAACGATTTTAATGCAAGGATAAACTAATACAACGTGGCTGGCGAGGGATTGTGCTGGTGATTATCAGATAGATCGACTTAAGGTAAAGCTTCCGTCAGCCCAGTTAACTCGGAGGAAATCATATTGCAAAAAGAGGCGAAGCCGGCTTCATTTGTCTGGTCGGACCCATTTTTTCTCGACGATCAGTTGCTGGAAGAAGAGCGCATGATCCGTGATGCCGCAGCGGATTTCGCCGCCGACAAGCTCGCCCCTCGAGTGGAAAAAGCTTACCTCGAAGAAAAAACCGACCCCGCGATTTTTGCGGAAATGGGGGCTTCGGGGCTGCTGGGTGTCACGATCTCCGAAGAATATGGTGGGGTCGGTGCCGGCTATGTCTCTTACGGCCTTGTCGCGCGCGAGGTCGAGCGGATTGATTCTGGTTATCGCTCCATGATGAGCGTGCAATCCTCGCTCGTCATGTACCCGATCCATGCTTATGGCTCGGAAGATCAGCGCCGCAAATATCTGCCAAAGCTCGCTTCCGGAGAATGGATTGGCTGCTTCGGATTGACCGAGCCGGACGCTGGCTCTGATCCCGGCGGCATGAAGACACGCGCGGAAAAAACCGATGGCGGTTATCGGTTGTCCGGATCAAAGATGTGGATTTCCAACGCGCCGATTGCCGATGTGTTTGTTGTGTGGGCGAAGCTCCGCAATGAGAAAGGCAAGGATACAATTCGCGGCTTTGTTCTGGAAAAGGGCATGACGGGCCTGTCTGCGCCGAAGATTGAAGGCAAGCTTTCCCTGCGCGCATCGATTACCGGCGAAATCGTCATGGAAGATGTAGAGGTTGGCGAGGATGCGCTTCTGCCGAACGTGTCTGGTCTGTCCGGACCTTTCGGCTGTCTGAACCGCGCACGCTACGGAATTTCATGGGGTGCGATGGGCGCTGCGGAGGATTGCTGGTTGCGGGCGCGCCAATATGGGCTGGATCGAAAGCAGTTCAACAAACCGCTGGCACAAACGCAGCTGTTTCAAAAAAAGCTCGCCGACATGCAAACGGAGATATCGCTGGGTCTGCAAGCTTCGCTGAGGGTCGGTCGCTTGATGGATGAAGGCAAGATGGCGCCGGAGATGATTTCGCTCATCAAGCGCAACAATTGCGGCAAAGCGCTCGATATTGCGCGGCAGGCTCGCGATATGCATGGCGGAAATGGTATTCAGAGCGGATATCACGTGATGCGCCACGCCCAGAACCTGGAAACGGTGAATACGTACGAGGGCACGCATGACGTGCACGCACTTATCCTCGGTCGCGCCCAGACAGGCCTGCAAGCGTTCTTCTAATTGCCTTGCGTGACTGGTGATCGTTTTGAAAACGAAGCCCGCCAACAGATTGCTGGCGGGCAGACCTTGTTAATCGCCCAGATCGCGGAACTGCGCGATCAGCGCTTGAGTTCCTGGGACAGATTGAAGAGGTTGCCCGAACGGGTGCCTGAGCGACAATAGGCCAATATGGGCTTTGGCAATTCAGCAAGCGCTTGAGCTTGTTCCTCGACATTTTGCGGCGTCATCTGGCCGCTAACCACTGGCACATGACGGAAATTCAGACCCGCTGCCTCGACCGCCTCGCGGATTTGCGAAACCGCCGGCTGGCCGGGGTCTTCATTGTCGGGTCGATTGCAGATCACGCTTTGAAAGCCCGCAGCCTTGATTTCCGCAATCTCCGACGCATGGATTTGCGGGGAAACCGAATAATCGGTGCTAATCTGTCTGATGTTCATGGGATCCTCTTGCGCATCTCTCGATCGGGATTCAGTAAACGCTTACAGAGCGGAAGCTGCCAGCCACGTCAACGGCTGGACGAAACTCTGTCTCCGCGACCTGATCCCAGGATAGTTTGCACGATGAGCTGTAAATCGCGAGCCAATCCCTGTTCGACAATATAGGTCGCATCAAGCGCGGCGAGCTTCTCCGGATTCGACATATCGACTCCGGCAACTTGTGAAACACCGGTAATTCCGGGTCGCAGATGTGCGACACCATGGTGTCGACGGGCCGCGATCAATTCGGTTTGTGTGGGCAAACAGGGGCGGGGGCCGACGAAACTCATATCGCCTCGAATGATATTGATAAGTTGCGGCAGTTCATCGAGCTTTGTTCGCCTTAAAATCGCACCGATTGGCGTAACGGCGTTTTGTCCGATTTCATGGCTCGGCCGGTCCGGTGTCCCCACATACATTGTGCGCAGCTTGAAACAGGTGAACGGCTTCTCGTCACGCCCGACGCGCTGTTGTCGCAATACGACCGGTCCTGGTGAATCGCGGCGGACAAGCAAGCACACAAATCCGATCAGGAGACTGGCTGGCAGTAATCCGACAAGAGCGAGGGTGAGATCGAAGACGCGCTTCATCCCCATCCACTTGAAACAGTGCAACGCGTTTGACCAGTCAATTTACGTCCGTCGACGAGCGAAATCCTGGCCGTATTGAGTGATTGTCTCGCTGAGCGACCGGCTGAATTGGAACTCGAATGTTTGAAGAAAGCGCTTTGGATTGACTTCGAGCGATCCCAGCAAGCTTGCTGCCGGGGCGGCCAGTACGGGCATATGACGGGCAAGAGAAAGTCCCGGAAAATGAAAAAGCTTTCGCGAGTGCCCCATTCCTCGACGCAGCGCAGCCAGAACATCACTCGCTGAGATAGCTTCAGGGTGGGCAAGGCAGTAGGCCCCCGAAAGATCTGGCGACCAGTGTGTCTGCAAAAGATGCTCGATTGCGGCGCACAGACCGTCCACAGGCAGATAAGAGCGACGATTGCCGATGCCAGCCAGGGGCAGGGGCAACGGTTTGGCGGCGAATTCTTGCAATTGTCGCCAGTTGCCTTTCGCGTCGGCGCCAATCACCAAAGGCGGACGCAAGGAAACCCCGAAATTGCCCGCTTCGGCAAAGCGTGCCAGCTCCCTTTCGCTGGCAAGTTTTGAGCGCCCGTAAGGTTCGGACGGTGCTGGCTGTTTGGTGTCATCAACAATTTGATCCGAACTTGAACCGACCACTGCGCGAATGGAGCTCAGGTGGATGAATTTTTGCACCCTGTGACGCAGGGCGACGTCAACCAGGCGGGCAGTCAGTTCCACATTGGCCAATTGCAGCGCGTTGTTTGCGTGCGCTCCGCCTGGCGAAGACGCGAGACCCGCCAGATGGACGACCGCATTCGCGCCAGCTACGAACTGAGCGAGACTTTCTTCGCCGGAAAGCTCGACAACTCGCAGCCGGGAAAATTCTGCCCAGTTTTCAGATTTGCGGGAACTCGTCCGTATGCCAGCCACCAGTTCATAGTTGTGGTTGGAAGCTAGCCGACGCAGGACGTGGCGCCCGATAAAGCCCGTTGCACCAGTGATTGCGATTATCGCCACTGCTTCATTCCGTCACTTTGCGCCATTCGATTGATGCAATTGCCTGAAAAGGCCTGTTGTTCTATCTGTGAGGGTCAAACAGGCTGGAATCTACGATGAGTCTTTATGACTTCGCCAGGGACCGGGGCCTTCTGCGCTATGTCAGTCTTACTCATGACCTCATCGTTGCAGCGATCACCGCCTACCTAGCTTATCTGACGTTTTATGGCGAGATCGGACTGAGCTTCGTTCCTGATCTCGGCATTCGCGTCGGGGTCTTCACCGTCGTCGCTGGTGCCTGCTTTCTGGCCTATGCGTCCAATTCCGGTTCATGGCGTTATGTTTCGATCCCTGATCTTATCGCCATCATCAAGGCAACGGTGACTGCCGTCATCATCTGCACGCTGGCGGACTTTCTGATCACCCGCAGCGCTTATCTGCCCCGCTCCGTTCCATTTTTGACGACGATATATCTTGTGACGGGGCTGACGGCTTCGCGACTGGCATATCGGCTGATCGTGGAGCGACGGCTTCTTGGCCCTCATTTCATGAAAGGGCTTTCGCAACAACGGCGCAACATCCTGCTTTTAGGCATGACGGACGCCGCCGAAAGTTACATCCGGTCGACGATCCGCAATGCTCGCGATCCCGTTTGCGTCGTGGGGATCCTGGACCCGGCGCGTTCAAATCACGGCCGCAAGGTCCAGGGCGTCAAGGTTTTGGGGTCACTTGCCAATCTGCCCAGCGTGCATGAAGCCTTGCGACGCCGTGGCATCATCGTAAGTGAACTTCTCGTCACGGAGCAGGGCGTGGATCGCGCCATGTTGGGTGAAATCGTCGAAACCGCCACGGCGTTCGGCATTGTCGTTTCACGTTTGCCCGGAGGTGAAGAACGCTCGGAAATTCGTGACGATGCCATGGAGCGCAAGCCCATCCAACTGGATGATCTTCTAGGGCGCGCCGAGATCAAAGCCAATCTTCAAAGCGTCGGTGCATTGCTGGGCGGCAAGACCGTTTTCGTGACGGGAGCCGGTGGTTCGATAGGTTCGGAAATCTGTCGACAGATCGTGAATTTCGCGCCGAAGCTTGTCGTGCTCACGGATAATTCCGAGTTCCATCTGTTTCAGCTTGATCTGGAATTGCGCGAGAATTTCCCGGACCTGCCCCTGATCGCGCGGATCATGGATATCCGGGACATCAATCGTCTGCGCAAGTTGTTGGCCGACTACAAACCAGATGTTTTGTTTCATGCCGCAGCGCTCAAACATGTGCCCTTTGTTGAAGACAATCCTTTGGAAGGCATCAAGACCAATCTGCTCGGCACGCGCAATGTTGCGGATGCTGCGCGCGATTTCGGCGTTTCCACCTTTGTGATGATTTCGACCGACAAGGCGGTCAATCCATCCAACATTATGGGTGCCACGAAGCGGGCTGCTGAAGCCTATTGTCAGTCTTTGGATATCGCGGCTGAAAATACTCGCTTCACCACAGTCCGGTTCGGCAATGTTCTGGGCTCAAACGGGTCGGTCGTTCCCAGGTTTCAGGAACAAATTGCCAAAGGCGGCCCTGTGACCGTCACCCACCCGCACATCGTGCGCTATTTCATGACAATCCCCGAAGCGGTCCGTTTGGTGTTGCACGCATCCGCTCATATGCTTCATGCTGAAAATGAGCGCGGTCGGATCATGGTGCTCGACATGGGTAAGCCGGTGCGGATCGTCGACCTGGCTGAGCGGTTGATCCAGCTTGCGGGCCTGAAGCCAAGAATCGACATCGAGATTGCCTATACCGGCCTGAGACCGGGCGAAAAGCTCTACGAAGAACTGTTCGATCCATCGGAGATCCGGAATGAGCCGACAAAGGACGGCTTCGTCATGGCCTCGCCCAGGATAATCGACAAAGCGCTTTTGGCCAAAACAATCGATGAAATCGAAAATCTGGCGGCGATCGAGGACACTGATCGTGCCTTGGAACTGCTGTTCCACCTCGTGCCGGAATACCGAAACGATTCGGGGGACAAGGCTGTTCTCCAGTCGCCGGAGCAAGCACCGTCGTCCACCTATCTCTCAGACCTGATCTAGTCAAAAAAAATAAAACTTAGAAATTTGATATACTTAGATGTCTGCTATGCGCTGAAAGCGGAATGTCTATAAAATTAGTAGTGATTGTTGACATCGCATTTCAACGCGTCATACTCCTTGATGATAGCTGGAACCGGACGGACGTTCAAACGTTTGTCTCGACTTTAACCAGCCGGTTTGCTTGACCGGTAATGAGACTGAGTGTGCATGCAGAATTGATGAGACCAGTGATCTGAAGCTGTGGACTTAACTGGCGAAACCGCCAAGCGAATGAGGACAGACCGATGACAACTGTGCTTCCAGTGCTCCATGAAGGGCACGCTCCCATATTTCTTCATCAAGCTTTTGACGATGCTCTGGATGCGTTTGACGCATGGGCGTTAAACGAACGTGAGCCTGAAATTTCGATTGACTGTAACACTGTGCGTATCAGCTCTGTGTTTGGTCGCATGCGTCAATGTACAGATGTGCTGCCGGCGCGCACTGTCGATGCTGTCAAAGCAGTGACGCTGGATGACGGTTTCGGCGAACAGCAGGTCACCTATGCTGAGGCTGCGCGCTTGCTGCGCGAGCTTTCAGTTGATCGATTAAGGGGCTAGGGGAGGTTCCAAATGGCTTTGATTAGTGAGTTCGGCGCATCCGCTGAATCGCCAAAACGATCGACACGCTTCGGCCTGTCAAATCTGATGGCCTATGTGGTTTTCCTGGCTGCTGCCGGTTTCACTGGGGCGGTGGTTTTGGGCTTTCTGCCTTAAGCAACCTAATAGGCTTTTTAAAATGGCAGGCTGGAGAAATTCAGTCTGTCATTTTTTTGTCGGCGTAGGGGGCATCGCCCAAACCTTTCTGGCCAGGGTGCTCGCAAGATAGCGTTTCCGCTAAATTATGCGGATTGATGGTTTCATCTTGTGGTTTGGGCTTGATCGTCCCGGCTTTTGTGTTAAAAGCCCGCCCACCTGAGAGCGAATTGCATTTCATCCATCTCTCGGTGCGTCGAGCGCCCAGGCGCCCGTTGGGGAATAGGTTAACGGTAGACCCACGGACTCTGACTCCGTTAGTCCTGGTTCGAATCCAGGTTCCCCAGCCACTTCTTTTCAGAGCATTTTCAAGTACTTAGGAATACGCAGGTGATGCATTCAATGTTGTAGCCCGCGTATGACCTAGTGCCTCCTAAGTCGTTGTAATATCTGTGTGTATCGTCCCGTATTGCCCAGTTCATGCAACACGGATGCAACACAAGCTGGCGGCTTTGTTCCGTCTATGTGCCTGCCTTCACGGGCGGACAGCTTCCGCGATGGCCCGAAGCGCCGCGATCACCTGATCCTCTGTGATCGAGGAAGAGTTGGCGCCCGTATATGCGTCTGCGATCCACTGCGCCTGCCCTGCGGCGGCGGCGAGGCTGCCAGGTACGAAGTTTAGTATCTGTTCCTCTATAGCCAAGAGAGCCCGCTCAGTTGCTTCCGCTTCGGCGAAGGCCTGGTTGTATCCGCACGCATCGGCTGCAGTGTAATTGGCCAGCAAAGACTTGTTGGGAGCATCCGCAAGCAGGAGCGGGAAATCGGAAGTTGTATGTGCGCCGATCGCACGTTCCAGCAACTCATCCTGATTGCGAAGATTGACGCGGTCGCCGCGCGCTTGTGCAACTTCGCCGACCATGTCCAGGATACGATGACCGGCGAACTGCGCGGCCCTCCCTTCGATCTTGCACCGCGTCGGCGTCAGGCGATGCGCTATCACGTCAGCCGTAGCCGAACGGATAGCCACAGGGTCGTCGTTGGTGTCATCTGTTACAATCGCACCAGTGCTGCGCAAGCCATTTGCCGACCGAGAGCGCGCAGCCATCGCCGTGAGAG
>JAFAGL010000060.1 GCA_023422735.1 Pseudomonadota bacterium | reverse complement strand
TACATCTATGTGCGTCTTTTTCTTTGAGGTCTGTTTTCAGACCAGGCAACAAGAAGAAGGTGAACGGCAATGCGTATGAAGATTCTTGCTTCAACTCTGTTTAGCAGCGCTCTCCTCTTGAGTGCAGTCTATCCCGCGTCAGCCCTGGATGTCAGCGCAGATGTCGGCGGGATAGGCGTTGGTGCTAGCGTCGGCGGAAAAGATAGCGGCGGATTGGGCGTGGGCGTTGGTGCATCAGTTGGCGGAAGCGGCGGCGTAAATGCAGGCCTCGGGGCAGGCATTGGTGGCGGACGCGGCGTTGATGCCGGTGTGGGCGCCTCGGTAGGCGGTAGCGGTGGCGTAAACGCCGGTGCAGGCGCCTCCTTTGGAGGAGGTCGTGGGGTAGGCGCAGGACTTGGCGCTTCTGTAGGTGGAAGCAATGGCGTGAACGCAGGTGCCGGTGCGTCGATCGGCAGCGGGCGTGGAATTGGCGCAGGTGTTGGTGCGTCGATTGGCGGTAGTAGCGGCGTGAATGCCGGCGCTGGTGCAGGCATAGGTGGTGGCCGCGGCGTCGATGTCGGCGTCGGTCTTGGTATCGGGGGTGGAGGTACCGGCGGGGGCACAACTCCCGGCGGCGGCAACACCAGTCCGATCGGGAACAATCCGACCAACCCAGATAATCCTTCCGCCCCGTCAAATCCAGGCACGGATATCGCCTCGCAGAATGATCGTCTCGGTACCCAATCGCGTGCTCTTGAGCGCAAGCGCATGCTTTGCGTCGAGGTTCTGGCGAACACAGCGTCTTACTCCTCGGAGACAGTAGCTTCCTGCTTGAACTAGCCTTGTAGGTAAGCAACAAGCGGCCCGTTTCGGCGGGCCGCTTTGCGTTTGTTGAAACGATGCGCTTGCACGCGGGGGCCCGCGCGTGCAAAAGCCGCCAATGCTTATTATCAACGACCTTTCCCTGCGCATTGCCGGCCGGCTCTTGCTGGATCACTCCTCCCTTACCCTGCCTGCTGGAACCAAAGCTGGCCTGGTTGGCCGCAATGGCACCGGCAAAACAACACTTTTCAAGGCGATCACCGGTGATATACCGAGCGAAACCGGATCGATCAGCCTGCCAAAGGGATTGCGCATCGGCCAGGTTGCCCAAGAGGCGCCGGGCACAGAGGAAGCGCTGATCGAAATTGTTCTGAAAGCCGATAAGGAACGCCTCTCGCTTCTCGAAGAAGCAGAGGTTGCAACTGCCCCTGAGCGGATTGCGGAAATTCAGATCCGTTTGGCAGATATCGACGCTTATTCAGCCGAAGCGCGGGCCTCGACTATCCTTGCGGGTCTAGGCTTTGATCTTGAAGCGCAACAACGTCCAGCTTCCTCTTTTTCTGGCGGTTGGCGTATGCGCGTCGCTCTTGCGGCGGTCTTGTTCTCGCAGCCTGATCTTCTCCTGCTCGATGAGCCCACCAACTATCTGGATCTTGAGGGCACGCTGTGGCTGGAAAATTATGTATCCAACTATCCCCACACAGTCCTATTAATCAGCCACGATCGCGATCTGCTCAACCGCGCGGTTAACTCGATTGTACATCTTGACCAGAAGAAGCTGACCTTCTGGCGCGGTGGCTATGATCAATTCGAACGTCAGCGCGGAGAACAGGCTGCTCTGCAAGAAAAGGGCCGCGTCAAGCAGGAGGCAGCCCGCAAGCATATGGAAGACTTCGTGGCCCGATTTCGTGCCAAAGCTTCCAAGGCACGCCAAGCCCAATCCCGCTTGAAGGCGCTGGAACGCATGAAGCCGATTTCGGCGGTGATCGAGGATCATGTCGCGCCGTTCAACTTTCCCGAACCTGTGAAGACGGTGGCCTCGCCGATCATCACCATGCAAAAGGGGACGGTCGGCTATGCCGAAGGCAAGCCGATCCTCAAGAACCTGACACTGCGCATCGATGCCGATGACCGGATTGCGTTGCTCGGTGCCAACGGCAACGGCAAATCGACCTTCGCTAAGCTCCTGTCGAACCGCCTGCCCCTGCAGTCCGGCTCGATCACGGTTGCGCCGCAGCTGAAGGTCTCGATCTTCGCGCAGCACCAGCTGGATGATCTCAGGCCGGAAGAAAACGCCATCGAACATGTGCGCCGCATGATGCCGGACGCGCCGGAATCGAAGGTGCGCGGTCGCGTCGCTCAATTCGGTTTGCCGACCGAGAAGATGAACACGCCGGCCAAGGACCTTTCGGGTGGCGAGAAGGCGCGCCTGCTAATGGGGCTGGCGGTATTCGACGGGCCCAACCTCTTTATTCTCGATGAGCCGACCAACCATTTGGACATCGACAGCCGAGCCGCTTTGATCGAGGCGCTGAACGACTTTCCCGGCGCCGTCATCATCATCAGCCACGATCGCCATCTTCTGGAAGCTACCGCCGACCGCCTGTGGCTTGTGAAAGATGGAACTGTCGCGCCCTATGACGGCGATCTGGCCGATTATCGACAGCTGGTGACGGGCAATGCCGGAGACCGACGCGAAAAACGTGAGGCAGACAAGGCGAACAAGGCCGAAAAGCGAAAGGAAGCAGCCGCGCGCCGAGCTGCAATGGAACCGCTTGCCAAGGAAATCAAAGCGACCGAGGCGCTGATGGAGCGCACACGCAAGCGCATCGACGGAATAGAAGATCGGCTAGCCGACCCCGCGCTGTACGAAAAAGACCCGACCACGGCGACCCAGCTTGCCAAGGAGCGCGCGCAGCTGGAATCGACGCTGGCTACCAGTGAAGAAAAATGGCTGAACCTTTCAGCTGAGTATGAAACCGGGATCAGCGATTAGGTTGACGTTCAAAAGGCTCATGCTCGATGACGTCCACCATGTCATCGAGCATGATTGTCGGGTAATGCTCACGCATGCCATCAAGCATGACCGTATCTGGCCAATCGCCTTCACAGCCGAGATATTTCGCAACCCCTCGCAATGGCATAGACGTGATCTTCATGACCTGAACCATTGCAGTCCGGTGCGGCGCATCTTCACATCGATAAACCATCGACCCGGGAAAAATCGCATTCTCTCGCCAACGAATGGTCGAGGTTTTTTGCCCAGAAAGATAAGCGGGAACAGTCGTGCAACCACAGTGAGTGATTGCATGGGCTGATCGATCAAGCTTTGCGTTCCCAACGTCGATCTTCGCTTTGCTGCCAGTATGTCGCCTGGTGGCCAGCTGCCTTCACCTCGCGCCAATGCCGGCGCGCCGTTTGAAGCTGATCTTCATCATGTCCATCAAACAGGAACACCGCACGTTCATAAGCATCGAGCGCAGGCGGTTCGGCACCATCCACGACGAAGCGAATTCGGGCATCGTTTTCGTTTGACGTCGCGGTCGTCAATAAAATTGGCTGCTCACTCGAATGCGGTTCCCGATCCGTTCCGTGTGCCAGAAACGTGTCGTCGCGATAGGTCCAGAAATGCGAATTCAACATATCCCGGCGCTCTTCGCTGCCAGTTTGAACCACGGCGCGCCATCCGCGTGCCACGCTACGCTCGAGGAGCGCTGGAAGCGCGTCCTCAAGCGTGGACTCTGTGAGATGGTAGAATAGGACTTCGGTCATGACGTCCTAATTTGCGACTGCCTCGTAGTGATCACGCACGAGCCGATCCAGCAAGCGCACTCCGAATCCGGAAGCCCAGGACTGGCTAATTTCGCTGGACGGTGAGCCCATCGCAGTGCCTGCGATATCAAGGTGTGCCCAAGGCGTTTCTCCAACAAAGCGTTGCAGGAATTGGGCAGCTGTGATTGCCCCGCCGAACCGACCGCCAATATTCTTCATGTCAGCATTCTTGGAATCGATCATCTTGTCGTATTCCGGGTCGAGCGGCATGCGCCACAGCTTTTCAGATGTCGCGAGGCCCGCTGCGGTCAAACGCTCAGAAAGCTGGTCATCGTTTGAGAACAAGCCTGCGTGATGTTGACCAAGCGCGACCATGATCGCTCCCGTCAGCGTCGCCAGGTTCACCATGAATTGCGGCTTGAACTCCTGGTTGCAGTAGTACAACGCATCGCAAAGAACGAGACGTCCCTCGGCATCTGTGTTCAATACTTCGATGGTTTGCCCTGACATGGAGGTGACGATATCGCCTGGCCTCTGTGCGTTTCCGTCCACCATGTTCTCGACAAGGCCAACGATTCCAACGACATTTGCCTTTGCCTTGCGCGCGGCCAAAGCATGCATCAACCCGGTAACGGCGGCGGCACCCCCCATATCGCCCTTCATGTCTTCCATACCGCCAGCTGGCTTGATGGAAATACCACCTGAATCGAACACTACGCCTTTGCCGATGAACGCAACCGGCGCCTCATCCTTGGCGCCACCGTTCCAGCGCATAACCGCGAGCCGCGGGGGACGAACGGATCCTTGAGCCACACCCAGCAGAGCGCCCATTCCGAGCTTTTCCATCTCCGTTTCGGTGAGAATGTCGACTGCAACGCCCAATTCACCCAACGACTCGATCTGTTTCGCGAATTCCAGCGGCCCAAGCTTGTTAGCCGGTTCATTGACAAGATCTCGAGCCAACATGACACCTTGGGCAACAGCTTCAGCCGCCGCAAAGGCTTCCACAGCGGCTTTCGGATCTGCACAATGAATTGTAATCTCGCTTGTCTCCTCAGGAGCCTGATCTTCGGCCTCATCGGATTTCTTTGTTTTGTACTTGTCGAATTTGTAGCTGCGTAAAAGCATGCCTTGAGCAAGGGAGGCGGCATCCTGCGCCGATACCGTGCCCTCGACAAGCTCGGCGATCACACTGATCCGCTTTGCTTTTTTCGCGCTGGCCAGGGCCTGTCCCCCGATACGCGCCCAGGCTGTTTCGTCGAGTTTCTCAAAGAGCCCGGTGCCAATTGCGACCAATCGATCTAATTCGCTGTTGGCCGGTGCAAGAACTTCAAAGCTGCTCGCCAGCTTACCACTGAAACCGGAGATTTTTGCGCCTCTTTCCAGCACGTCCCCAGCACCGAGCTTTACGGTGTTCTGTGAAAACAGTTTTGTTTCGCCCGACAGGACAACAACCGTACCGCTTTCAGGAGTTTGGAGAGAGGCAAAACGAATGGAGGGTCGATGCGTCATGGACAAATCCCAGGCTATGCGGCGTCGTGAAATACGTATCCCTGTCAGTGCCACTGCGTGCGCGCAGTTTCAAGAGCGTGACTTTTCCACACTGAATGGCGCTCTGAAGACTGCAACGCGGCCTGCCGCTATAGGACTCTGACGCGATAGAAAGCCTGGCATGACAGTAAATTCAGCTGGTTAGGTGTAGAAATACCTTGTTAACCACATTGCTTGGCCATTTCTTAGCCATTTCCATCGCCTTTATGGCGGCTAGACACGCCGGTTTTGACCGTTAAACACTCAACGCCGGGCGAGGATCAGACAAGCAATGGAAAGCGAGCGCCTGTTCAAAACGCATTTCGCTTCCTCCAATCTGGGACGAACACAACGATATGAAGGTCGTAGAGCGCTATATTTTACGCCGGGCCTTTGGCGTGTTTGCTTCCGCGCTTTTCTGGACGCTTGCGATGGTCTGGATCAGTCAAATCCTGGCTCGTATCAATCTCGTCACGGATAGCGGACAGTCGGCATCCACCTTTTTTCAGGTCGCGACAATGATGCTGCCATCCGTGGTGCCTATTGTCGTGCCTTTCGCCATTGTCATCGGCATCACGCAAACGCTGAGCGCAATGAACCAGGACTCTGAACTTGTGGTGCTGAGCGCTGCGGGATCGTCCCGCCTGACGATCATCCGACCGATAATTCTGATGGCGCTTGCGGCAAGCTTGATGGTGTTCATCATCGACACGGCCGTGAACCCGCCTGCACGTGAGCAGTTCCGTAACCTGCTGGCTAATGCGCGCGCCGATTTGATCTCGTCAGTTATCCAGGAAGGCTCATTCCAGAGAGTGGAAGACGGGCTTTACGTTCAAATATCTGAGCGGCTTCCAGACGGTCGGCTGGGCGGGATTTTTGTTGCCGACTCGCGCGATCCTGAGACCGAGTTGAACTACCACGCCAAAACAGGGGTCTTATTGAACGAGAACGGCGAGAATGTTCTCCTGATGCAAGATGGAATCATCAGCCGAAAGGAACCGGACCGCCCTGCCTCATTGATCCGTTTCCAATCCTACGGGTTCGACCTGTCGGCCTTCGCATCCACAGATCGCGCGCCGGTCATGTTTCCTAAAGACCGTCCGCTTTCCTACCTGATCGATCCGCCTTCCGACGACCCGGTTCTGATTGAGCGCCCGGATTACTACAAAGCAGAGCTGCATAACCGACTGACCGAGTGGTTGTATTCGCTCGTCTTTGCGCTGATCGCCATTGCCTGTGCTGGTGATGCTCGTTCCCACCGGGAAGCTCGCCTCCATCCCATGGCCACCGCAATCGCAATCGCGCTTATTGTACGTTGGGTCGGTTTTACGGCTACCAACAATGCGGAGGGCAGTCTGGTCTTTTCCGCATTGGTTTATGCAACTCCCCTCTTGGCATCCGCCATCGCAATCGGATTCATCCGCGCCAACAAGACGATGGAACTTCCCGTCGCCTGGATTGAAGCGCTGGTACATCAATTCGAGAAATTGCGTGCGAGCTTGCAGCGCCGGGGCCGAAACAATACGCCGGGAGAAGCCGCATGATTGGTTGGACGCTCGGTCGTTACTTCTTCATGCGCTATATCACCATCACCACGTGGTTCTTCGTGGGCGTGTTCGCACTGGTTTTCCTTGTCGATTTCACCCAATTTCAGAATGTCGTTTCCGGCTTGTCGAGCTATTCTTTTGCGGGCGCTCTGACCGTGTCCGCATTGCGCGTTCCCATGGTTATGCAGCAAACGGTGCCGTTTATCGGTCTGTTCTCAGCGATGTTCACGCTGATTTCGCTGAACCGGAAATATGAACTCGTGATCGCCCGATCTGCAGGCATTTCAGCGTGGCAATTTTTAACGCCCGTCGCGCTCGGCGCATTCGTCTTCGGCTTGTTTACTATCATTCTGCTCAACCCGTTGGCCGCAATCGGCTTTGAACGTTCGCAGGGTATCGAAACGAGCTTGCGCGCCGGCGATACGAATCGCAGTTCGGCGTTCGAAGAACCCTGGCTACGCCAAAGCTACGATGGTGTTGATACGATCATCGGCGCCCGTGCCGTGCTCAACAACGGTTTGGAACTTAGCGGCGCAAGCTTTTTCCGATTTGATGTCGATGGTGATTTCTCGGATCGCCTCGACGCAGAGCGGGCATATCTGAGAGATGGATTTTGGGAACTTCAGGGCATCGAGAGCTTTGCGGACGGGAAACGGATCGTATCTACGGCTCCAGTTCATATCCCCACTGGCCTCACCCCTGAACTCGTTCAGCAACGTGCCGCAAGACCGGAAACCGTTCCGTTCTTCGAATTGCCGCACAAGATCAATGTGGCTCGGGCATTCGGTTTGAAATCCGAAGCCTTCGCCATGCAGT
>JAFAGL010000035.1 GCA_023422735.1 Pseudomonadota bacterium | reverse complement strand
GACAACGACAATGTGCGTTGGGTTTATCTCGATATCGGTAAGTTCGGCGGTCTTGCCGAAACCATGGACGAGGCGATCCGCTACCCGATCGCGACGCCGCGCGATGGCGACGAGGTTGCGCCCTGCGTTCTTGCCGGACCGACCTGTGATTCGGCGGATGTCATGTATGAAAAGACGCCATATCCGCTGCCCTTGACGCTGACGATCGGCGACGAAGTGCTGATCGAAGGCACCGGCGCTTATACGACGACCTATTCCGCCGTGGCGTTCAACGGTTTCGAGCCGCTCCGATCCTACGTCATCTGAGGATCTGCGTCTGACAGACGGGAAAAGCCCGCCTGTTGAATTTTCACAATTCATGCCTGCGGCGGCTCATCCTGAGAGGGATGGGTGCGCCAGGTGTTTCGCCCTTCTGAAGTGAAATGCCATGATTGCCAACGCCATTCGTGTCAACGACGCCGCCGCGATTTCGCCCGCCATCGAGGTTGTGCCAAATCCGGAATTTGTTATTGCCGCCGAGCATCCGCGCGAAGTGACCGCGCGCGAAGGTCTGCTTGATCGGGCAATGGGTCCAGGTCGCAAGCGCAAATCTTCCGAGAAACTGCGGCGCGGACGGAAACCTGCCGAGGGGCTGGCCCTGGCTGCGCGCGACAAGCAGGGCGTCCTGGTCGGCACGGTTCGCTTGTGGAATGTCCGTATGGGCGCGGGCAGGCAAGCTCTCCTTCTGGGCCCTCTTGCCGTGGAACCCACGGTGAAATCCGGTGGCATTGGCTCGGCCTTGATGCGCCAGGCAATCGCGGAAGCAAAGCGGCTGGGGCATGGTGCTGTTTTGCTGGTGGGTGACCCGGAATATTATGCGCGCTTCGGCTTCGATGTCGTGAAAACCGGTGAACTTGCAATGCCCGGTCCTTATGAGCGCCATCGCTTTCTGGCCGTCGAGTTGATTGCGGGCTGGCTGGACGGTGCGACCGGCACGTTGCGTGCTTCGGGCCGCAAGATCGCTCAAGCGGCTGTTCAAGCCGCTTGATGCAGGAAGGGCGCATCCGGAAAAGCCGGACGGCGCCGCTCCATAACAATCATTGTCGCAGAAAAGCGTTATTCTGCTGCCGAGCGGGCCTTTTCGAGCCAACCGTCAACTTCTTCCCGGTGTTCTGAAATCCAGGCGGCTGCCTGGGCTTCGATACCCTTTTCGCCCGCACTCATGGTTTGCAGTTCTCAACTAAAGCAACTGGCTGAGTGCCATGGCTGCGGACATGTCACCCTCGACCTTGAGCTTGCCAGTCATGAAGGCTGCGGTCGGGCTCAGATCGCCTTCAACCAGTTTTTCAAAGTTCTCGCGCGATACGCTGATCGTACAATCGGCCGGAGCATCTTCCGTAGACACCTGATTGCCATCGAGAACGATAACGCCTTCATCTCCCAGAACGAACTTTACCGATTTGTCGAATTCCGCATCCGCCGCCTTGGTTTGGAGCTGGGCGGCAATTTCCTGGAGTGTCATGAAAGGATCCTTCGTTGTTCGCCGCGAACGGCTTCGAGATGACATGTGTAATCGATTGCCGTTTACGTCAACGTTATAATCGGGCCTGTTTTCCGACAAGCCAGTCTGACCCTGTCGCAAGGATTTGTCAGGACGTGCGCGATGAACGGGAACACAATGGCGGGTTCGCGGATTTTCAGTTCAATAAACAGGTTGTGACCGCGAGGTCCGAAGGAGGACTGAAATGCGTAATTTGATTGCATGTGGTGCGTTGGCACTGGCAACGACACTTGGTTCTTTCGCTGGCGCAGGCATCGCCTCAGCGCAAGGGATCGAACTGCAGATCGGGCCTGATGGCATCAAGCCTGTTCAGCGCGACCGTGATCGTGACCGCCGTGATGATCGCCGCGACGCAAGGCGTGGCGGATGTTCGGAGCGTGATGCCCGACGCGCGGCTCGCCAAGAAGGCCTGTCGAATGTCGAAGTCGTGCGTTCGACATCTCGCAGTGTCACCGTGGAAGGCGACACCCGGCGCGGGGTTGAACGTCTCCGCTTCGCCAATCAGCGTGGTTGCCCACTGATCTGAGCGGCTTTTGCTCACCGAGCTTGTGCAAGAAACGGCGGTCTTTTCAGGCCGCCGTTATGATGTGGGGGGCGTGTTCCACAAATCGGCCTTTAATTGCCGGGAAGCGCGGATCACGCTGTTCAGATTCTCAAAATCGCCGGATCGCAGTTTTTCGGCCTCCGCGATCATCCATTCGCCAATTGCACGCAGCCCGGAACCAGCGTCATCGCGAAGCTCTTCGCTCGCCGGCGCATCGCGGACGAGTTCATTCCAACTCTGCAAAAGGAAGAGCGCGGCCTCATTGCCTTCCCGACTACGGGGGCCGGCTTTCTGGGCTTCCAGCAACAAGTCGATCGCGCGCGTTACAACCTGCTTCTTGCGTTCAAGGCTGCCGGCGATGCGGGCAAACTCGATTTCGGCATAAGCGACATGATGCATGCTTGAACCGTGATGCCTGGCCTTGAATTTGCGGATCAGAAATATCTCTGCATGCCCGTTTGCGGGACGCAGATATTTCACTCATCGCAATCTAGCCAAGGCCGCTTGCGCGAAACTTATGATCTGAAGCAGTCAGGCCATCAACTGATAGCCGAGAAAGCGCTTGGATTCGATGGGGTCAAAGCCGAGCTTGGTGCGCAACTTCTTGCGCAGCTTGGAAATATGGCTTTCCACCACATTCTCTTCCACAGCGTCGTCAAACAAACCGTAGATCGCGTTGAATACCTGGGATTTGGTGACGCGGCGACCGCGGTTGCTTGCCAGATATTCAAGGATGCGGCGTTCGCGACGCGGCAAGGGCAGAGGTGCACCATCGATTTCCGGATCCCGGCCATCGGTGTAGATGCGCATCGGGCCCACTTCCGTGTAGCTTACCACATCGTCCTGGGCGCGACGGCGGATGGCTGCGATCCGAGCCAGGATTTCGCGGATATGAACGGGCTTGCGGATCACGTCGTCAACGCCTGTTTCAAACAGACGTAACGTGTTTTCAAGTGAATGCTGGTCGCTAAGAGCGATGACCGGGGCAGGGGTTCGCGCCCTGATCGCGCGCGGGCAGACTTTATCTTCATGGCATTCGCCGATCAGAAAAGCGCGAATGGATTGGAGATCGGAAGGGGCCACGCTTTCGACCCATTCGCTGAAATCCGCAGAAGCAAAACCTGCGCTGGCGATACCTTCCCTGTTGAAGAGTGATTGATACCCTTCCTTAACCAGGTCTCGTTCATCAACAATGACAATCATCGTCCGCCCCCGAATCAGCTCCCGCATGAGCTGATACAAGGGGTACTGTTTGCGAGGAATCCCGCACAGTACGAGTTTATACGAGTAGGATTTTGGGAGTCGCCGAATCCGCTCGGTGCTCCCGCGCGTGGTCAAGATATCCCGCGAAATGGAAATCGCTGACCCAAAAGCCGATTGCTGGCAGTTTCAATGACAAATAGCGGTCATATCGAGCTGAAGCGGCCGCAACACTTAAGCGCGCACAGATGCATCAATCAAAGCCGATAGAAAAACAGCAGATCAGTCTTCCATGCTCGATCAAGTTTCGTCCGATACTTTGTGTTGTGCCGTATTGCGGAACTTTTTCTGGTTGTCCGGAACCGCGCATTCCTTAACGAGAACCTGTTGTTCGTGCCGATGAACCGACAAAAAACTTCCAGGGAAAGAGATATCATTGTCGCAACCGCGATACGTGAAGTGATCGCGGAGCTGCGGATGGTCGATGTGGCCGATTATCTCGCTTTCCTGCGGTTCGAACAGTTCGGTTCGATCGCGGATCTCGTGGATTCGGCGGCGGAGCTTTATTTCATGCCCGGCGCGCTGCGATTGGGGCATGGGGGCGAGGCGGTGATCGGCTGGGGCGAAGCGCCGAAGATCAAGCTCGACATGGAGCTGCGCCTTCGCGGTGCGAAAGTCTATTTCACGCTGCTGCTCGAAGACCTGAGCGCGGGTATCGACGTGACCTACATCGCTTTCGACCAGCCTGCGCCGGACACACACACAGCAAACCGGATGCTTGCCGCAATGATCGAAGATGCGCGCATCAGAAAGTCGGCGCCGATCTTGAGCGCTGAATGCGAGAACCGTCCGTAAAGCTTCTGAAGTTCAGTCAATCAGCCCGGTTCTCAGCGCCTTGGCTACAGCATGCATGCGGTTCACGGCATTGAGCTTGCGCGCTGCGTTGCCGAGATACTGGTTGGCTGTGTGGATGGAAAGCCCAAGCTTCAGGGAAATCTCCTCGCTGGTCAGCCCTTCCGCCGTCAATCGCAGGCATTCGAGTTCACGCGCCGAAAGTCTGGCGCCCGCGACGCCGCCTTGCGTTGCAAGCGCCGTCAGCCTTGCAAAGATGTCGAGAGCCTGGAGGTGGGCTTCGACCAGAAGGTCGTCTTCCATCCGGAAATCGGAACCGGTCATCACCAGCATTCCGCGTCCAGCACCTTCACAATGAAGCGGCATAACGAGACCCGCGCGCGAAAGGCCGATCGGCGCGGTCTGCTGTGCCCAGCGCAATCGCTCGAATCTTCGGGCCGAAGGGTGATCCGAGGCGGCCCACCACGCAACCAGGCTCGATGATTTGACATGGCGCAAAAGCGCGGCGGGGGCATTCGTCGTCAGCGATTGCGTGAGCGTACCGGCATCAGGATAGGCGGAGTCCATCACGGGCGTGAGCCGACCGGAATCTTCCGTGCCGACGGACAGGAGACTGAAATCCGAAGCGCCCATTTCCTCTGCGAGATCGAGCAATTCCGCCAGGATCGGCATGCGCGCTGCCATTGCCGCAGGCGTTGCGATCGAAAAGCGCGTTGTCAGGAAATGAGAGCCGAGTTGCATGGTGCCTCAGATCAAACCAAAACGAATGGCCGTCGCGATCGCCAAAGAGCGGTTGCGCGCGCCGAGTTTTTGCATGGCGTTGGTGAGATGGCTGTTGGCCGTACTCGTGGAAACGCCGAGGATGACGCCGACCTCCTCGGTTGTCTTGCCTTCCGAAACCCAGAACAGACATTCCCGTTCGCGATCTGAAAGCGGATCGGATGCGCTTGCGGCATCGAGCCTGCCGGCAAACATGGAAAGCGCATAGCTGCAAACCAGCTCGACCTTGTGGCGCGCGCGCATGATGAGGTTGCCCGCCTTTTCAGCCGACAACAGCAATGCGTAGCGCTTGCTTCCGGAGCGAAGCGGCACGCCCAGCACTTCCGCATGTCCGTTTTCGGCCAGCAATTCCTGTTCAGCGGCGCTGGCCGCGATCGCATCGCCCAGACGTGCCGATCCGGCCAATCGCGCAATCAGATCGAGCCCGATCAGATCGATCGCATCGAAAACCCAGTTGGAGGCAACGATCCGCGTTCTTTCACCCGCACGCCCGGACAAATCGACCAGCATATAGCGATCCGCCTTCATGTCCCGGCAAACCTGCCGCATCACTTCAACGAGTTCGCGCCGCGCATTGCCGGACGTCGACGGAATCGTCAGCGTACCCGAACTGGCAGGAAGCGCGGCGCCCATTGTTGATCGAATCCCTCAAAGAGCCGCGACGCGCGCAGCGGAAAACAGGTCAGAATCTGGAAGGAAATCCGGCTGTCGCGACATGCGACACAAACGGATTCCCGTGGACACGATACGCGGGAAACTCAGCCGGATCGCAAAAGCAGAGCGATCATCGGCGAACACAAGGACGACCCCGAAATCTCAAAAGAAATCCGGTCGGTCACCGATCGCGTGCTCGCCCAAAAAGAAGTTGCGTGGCAAGCGCTTCGATCTGTTTCCTTGATTCGTCCTGAAGGTAAACGTCGGCGAATCCGGTGTCAAAATCGAAATGCGACGATAACCAGAAAACGTCTTCTGGTGTTGTCAGAAGGAGATTTCCGGCGGCTTATCAGCAAGCGGAAAAATTCGGCTGGACCAACCGGATGCACTCTCTATTCTACTTGTCAGACGGCTCTCGAAAAAGAGGGCCAATAGAAGGGGAATTTGAAATGTGGAAATCTCTTCTGGGCGCGACCTGCCTCGCCACTGCCGGTTTGAGCATGGTCGCCATCGCAAGCCCCGCCAATGCGCAAGTCGTTTATAATCGCGGCAACGATACCGATCCGACGACACTGGATCATCAAAAGACATCGACGGTTGCCGAAGGCAATCTGATGCGCGAGCTCTATGAAGGGCTGGTGACGGAAAACGCAAAGGCGGAAGTCGTTCCAGGCGTCGCCGAAAGCTGGGAGATTTCAGAAGACGGCCTGACCTATACGTTCAAACTGCGCCAGAACGCCAAATGGTCGAATGGTGATCCGGTTACCGCCGGCGATTTCGTATTCGCTTATCAGCGCATTCAGAATCCGGAGACGGCCGCGCCCTACGCGAACATGCTTTACGTGATGGAAAATGCCGAAGCGATCAACAAGGGTGAAAAGCAGCCCACCGATCTTGGCGTCAAGGCGATCGACGATCATACGCTTGAAATCAAGCTGAGCGCGCCGACCCCGTATTTTCTTCAGCTACTGACCCACCAGACCGGTTATCCGGTCCATCAAAAGTCGGTTGAAGAGTTTGGCGATCAGTTTACCAAGCCGGGCAATTTCGTGACCAACGGCGCGTATATGCTGGAGTCGTTCACGCCGAACGACAAGATCGTCATGAAGAAGAATCCGAACTTCCATGACGCGGCGAATGTGAAGATCGATGTAGTGAACTTCATTCCTTTCGAGGAACGAGCGACCTGCATGCGCCGCTTCGAAGCGGGCGAGGTTCTGTCATGCTCGGACATCGATGCCGCGCAGATGGACTATATGAAGCAGAATTTCGGCGATCAGTTGCGTAGCGCGCCTTACCTTGGCACCTATTATCTGCCGGTCAAAGGCAAGGAAGGCAGCAAGCTCAAGGACCCGAAGGTTCGCCAGGCGATTTCCATGGTGATCGACCGCGATTTCCTGGCTTCCGAAATCTGGCGCGATACGATGATGCCGGCTTATTCGATCGTCCCACCCGGGATCGACAATTATCCCGATCCCGTTTTCCTGGATTTCAAGGACAAGGACGTCCTTGATCGCGAAGACGAAGCCAAGAAGCTTCTGGAAGAAGCCGGTGTGAAAGAAGGCGAACTGACTGTCGAACTTCGCCACAATACCGGTGAAAACCACAAGAACACGATGACCGCTTTGGGCGACATGCTGAAAAATATCGGCATCAACTCAACCATCGTTGAAATGGAAGGCACGGGCTATTTCGATTACATGAAGCAGGATGGAGCGTTCGACATCGCGCGCGCCGGTTGGATCGGCGATTATTCCGATCCGCAGAACTTCCTGTTCCTTTATGAAACCGCCAATCTCGCATTCAACTATCCGCGCTGGTCGAATGCCGACTTTGACAAGCTGATGGCTGAAGCCGGCCAGACCAACGATATTCCCGAACGTGGCAAGATCCTGCATCAAGCCGAAGAGCTTCTGTTGCAGGAAAGCGCCGCGATCCCGGTCATGTATTACCTGTCGAGTGCGCTGGTGTCCTCCAAGCTGAAAGGCTGGGAAGACAATATCATGAACCACCATGCGACGCGGTGGATGTCGGTCGAGAACTGATGAAGCGAACAGGCTGCCGGGTTTGACCGGCAGCCGACTCGGTTCCATGCGACGGAGCACCTGAAATGATCGCTTACGTGCTGCGGCGCCTGTTCAGCGCCGTGCCGACGATGTTTGTTATCGTCACGATCGCCTTTTTCATGATCAGGCTTGCACCGGGCGGGCCATTCGATCTGGAGCGGCCGCTCGACCCGCTGATCATGGCGAACCTCGAGCGCGCCTATAATTTCGACAAGCCGCTTTGGCAGCAATACTTCATCTATCTCGGCAATTTGGCGCATGGCGATCTCGGCCCGAGCTTTACCCGCCGTGATTTCTCCGTTGTCGATCTTTTCCGTGTCGGATTGCCGGTTTCCATCCAGATCGGTTCATGGGCCATGTTGCTGGCGCTGGTGTTCGGCACGATCCTCGGCGCGCTGGCCGCACTCCGGCAAAACAGCTGGGTAGACTACATGGTGGTGGGAACCGCAACTTTCGGAATCACAATTCCGACCTTTGTGATTGCACCCGTACTCAGTCTTTTGTTCGGGGTCTTGATGGGCTGGTTGCCTGCCGGCGGCTGGGGCAGCTGGAAGCACATGATTTTGCCTGTGGTGACACTCGCCTTGCCGCAGATCGCGATCGTCGCGCGACTGACTCGCGGGGCCACGATCGAGGCGCTGCGCTCCAACCATGTGCGGACCGCGCGTGCCTATGGGCTTCCCACCCATGTCGTGGTGGGCGTACACGCGTTGCGCGCAGCCATGTTGCCGGTGGTCTCCTATCTCGGCCCGGCAGCCGCCAGCCTTTTGACCGGATCGGTTGTGGTCGAAACCATTTTCGGCATTCCCGGCATCGGGCGCTATTTTGTGCAAGGGGCGCTTGGTCGCGATTATACGCTGGTGATGGGCACTGTCGTGGTGATCGCCTTGTTCGTGATCGTCTTCAACCTGATCGTCGACATTCTTTACGCATGGCTCGATCCGAGGGTGCGCTATGACTGACCACATTTTGAGCGAGCAGCCCAATCCTGATGCCGTAACCTATGGCGCAAGCCGGTCCTTGTGGCAGGATGCCTGGCTCAGGCTAAGGCGCAACCGCGCCGCAGTTGCCAGCGCGCTGGTTCTGCTCTTGCTGGCGTTTGCCGGCATATTTGGCCCGATGGTCTCGCCGCATCGGTATGACCAGATCTATTCGCAATATGTACGCGTGCCGGCCAGCCTCGAAGCCTATCCCAAGAAAGACCGTATCATTCCGGACTTCGAACGGGCCTTGCAGCGTGCGCGCATCGATGTCGGAGAGCCCGAACTCGATGGTTCGCAAGTGCGCGCTCCGATCTCGGACGATGAGCCGCTCGATCCGCGTATCGTGCGCTATGTCGACCGCTCCGATCTGTTCAACAATGCGCGGCTGGTGGACGAAAATGGCGAGGTACTTTCGGACCAGGCGACCAGTGGATTCATGGTCGCCGATGTTCAGCGCCTTCGCTTCATCTTCGGAACGGATGCCAATGGTCGCGATCTTTTTTCGCGCATCCTGATCGGTATCCGGATTTCGCTGGCAATCGGACTTCTCGCCTCCGTCATGGCCTTGGCGCTCGGCGTCACTTACGGGGCGATTGCAGGCTATTTCGGTGGTCGCATCGACAATGTGATGATGCGGGTGGTGGATGTTCTTTATTCATTGCCTTTCATTTTCTTCGTGATCCTGCTGGTGGTCTTTTTCGGACGAAGTTTCATTCTGATCTTCATTGCGATCGGCTTCACCGAATGGCTCGACATGGCGCGTATCGTGCGTGGTCAGACACTCACCATCAAACGCCAGGAATATGTGCAGGCCGCCGAAGCGCTCGGCGTCTCTTCCACTGGCATCCTGAAACGCCACATCATTCCCAACACGCTTGGGCCGGTCGTGGTCTTCGTGACGTTGCTCGTGCCCAAGGCGATCCTTCTGGAAAGCCTGTTGTCGTTTCTCGGCTTGGGTGTGCAGGAACCCCTGACAAGCCTCGGGCTGCTGATCGCGGAAGGAGCTGCCAATATGCGCGGTGCGGAATGGTTGCTGATCTATCCCGCAATTACTCTCACCGTCATCTTGTTCGCGCTCAATTTCCTTGGCGACGGCCTGCGCGATGCACTCGACCCGAAGGATCGTTGAGATGGCAGAAACCCAGAATGATCCTATTCTGTCCGTTCGCGATCTCCAGGTCGAATTCGCGACGAATGACGGGCCGGTTCATGCCGTGAAAGGGGTCGATCTCGACGTTCGGCGCGGGGAAACCGTAGCCATTGTCGGCGAATCCGGTTCAGGCAAAAGCCAAACGACGATGGCCATGATGGGGCTTCTCGCTTCCAACGGGAAGGCGAAGGGGCGCGCCCTTTATCGCGGCAAGGACATTCTCAACCTGTCCGACACCCAGTTGAACAAGGTTCGGGGTGAGAAGATCACCATGATCTTCCAGGAGCCGATGACGTCGCTCGATCCCCTGTACAAGATCGGCCGTCAGATCGCCGAACCCATGGTCTATCATCGCAAGATGAGCAAGGCGAAAGCGCGAGCGCGCGTGATCGAATTGCTGAAGCTGGTGGGCATCCCCGAACCGGCACGCCGGATCGATTCCTATCCGCATGAAATGTCGGGTGGCCAGCGCCAGCGGGTGATGATCGCGATGGCTTTGGCAAATGATCCCGACATTCTGATCGCGGACGAGCCGACAACGGCGCTCGATGTCACGATCCAGGCGCAGATTCTGACGCTTTTGGCGCAGCTGCAGCAAAAGCTCGGCATGGCGATCGTCTTCATTACGCATGATCTGGGTATTGTGCGCCGGTTGGCCGATCGGGTTTACGTGATGCAGCAGGGCAGGGTCGTCGAAAGCGGGGAAACCGCAGCGCTGTTCGACCACCCGACCCATCCCTACACACGTATGCTGCTGGAAGCCGAACCGACCGGCCGTAAAGTGCCGCCTGAGCCAAGCGCGCCGGTGCTGCTGGATGGCCGCAATCTGCGGGTCGAATTTGATCTCGGCGGCTCGTGGTTCGGCGAACATGCGATCCTGAAGGCCGTGGATGGCGTTTCGGTTGCGCTGCGCAAACGCCAGACGATCGGCATCGTCGGTGAATCGGGCTCCGGAAAATCGACGCTCGGACGCGCTTTGCTGAAACTGCTTCCAAGCACAGGCGCGATCCGTTTCGGCAAACATGATCTGACCCATGCCGACAGGGCAACGATGAGGCCGCTGCGGCGGCAGCTTCAACTGGTGTTCCAAGACCCATTCGGATCCCTGTCACCGCGCATGACGGTCGGGCAGGTCATCACCGAAGGGCTTTTGGTGCATGAAAAGGGCATCAGCCGTGCGCAGCGTGACCAGCGTGCGATCGCCGCGCTCAAGGAAGTCGGGCTCGATCCGGCCATGCGCAACCGGTATCCACATGAGTTTTCGGGCGGACAACGCCAGCGAATAGCGATTGCGCGCGCGATGATCCTGAAACCTGAAGTCATGGTGCTCGATGAACCGACCTCGGCGCTCGACCGGTCGGTGCAAAAGCAGATTGTCGATCTGTTGCGCGATCTGCAACAAGCGCATGATCTGTCTTACATTTTCATCAGCCACGACCTGGCTGTTGTGCGGGCGATGGCCGACCATATTATCGTGATGCAGGCCGGACGCATCGCGGAACAGGGGCCGGCGGAACTCATCTTCGCCGCTCCTCAGGAGCCTTACACGCAGGCGCTGCTGGCCGCTGCGGTGGACGAAACGCGTTTCCGGCAGGTGCCGATAGAGGTCGTTTCGTAGCCGCTCATATTTGTGCGGAGAAAGACAATCTTAAGGAAACTGAGTCGAAATCGAGCAGTCCTTGCAGGTATTCCGTTCTTCCTATTTTAGCAAATGCTGCAACCAGAAGGTGTGGCATAAGTGCAAAAGGCGAGCGGAGAATCTTTCCGGCCAGACTTTTCATGCTGCATGCGCAGGCAAGCGGGTTATAAGTTGGTCACTGGGCGGTGTTGAGTAAGATCGAGGAAAGCGTTTGCTGGTTTGGCGTAAATGGGGACTGCGAATTGCTGCAGCCGTCGTTATTTCCAGCTTGGCTTTCAGCCCAGCCGGGGCGTTTGAGATATTCGGCTTCAAATTCTTTGAAAAAGAGCCGGATCCCGAAGATCTGCCCGTTGGCGAACCGCAACCCTATGAGGTGACGTTCAACGTCACGCGCGACGAAGACGACACCGAATCGATCCTGAAAAGCGCATCGACCCTCTGGGGCGATCGCGAGGAACCGGCGTCGGGGGCTTCCGGCCTTTTGGCAAAAGCGCGCGGGGATTACCGTCGCCTGCTTGGCACGATGTATGCAGCCGGGCGCTACGGTCCCACGATTTCCATTCAGGTCGATGGCCGCGAAGCAGCCGATCTGGCCCCCGATGCGCAACTTGCAAATCCGGCCAATGTCGTCATCACGATCGATCCCGGCCCGGTGTTTGCTTTCGGCGTGGCGGAGGTCATCAACCCCGCGCCGCCGGCGACCAATCGCCATGACGAGGTTGACCTGCCGTCCGACCATGACTTCGTGCGGGGTGAAACCGCTCGTTCCAGCATCATTTTGCAGGCGGAAAACCTTTCCATCGAGGCCTGGCGTCAGCAAGGTTACGCCAAGGCGGCCGTTTCAGAACGTCGCGTGGAAGCAGCCCATAATACCAATACGCTTGACGCCACGCTGGTGATGGAGCCCGGCCGCCGTGCGGTTTACGGCACCACGCGCGTTCAAGGCACGGCGCGCATGGACCCTGATTTCGTGGCCTATATGGCGGATCTGCCGCGCGGGCAGGAGTTTGATCCCGACGATATCAAGCGCGCCGGTGATCGGCTGGCCCGTCTCGAAGTGTTCCGTTCGCAGCGCATCGAGGAAGGCGAAACGATCGAGGACAATGGCGAATTGCCGATGGCCGTGATCGTTCAGGAGCGGCCTTTGCGGCGCTTCGGCGTGGGCGCGTCGTATTCAACGCTGGATGGCGCGGGATTCGAAACCTATTGGCTGCATCGCAACCTGTTTGGACGTGCCGAACGTTTGCGCTTCGACGCGAAGGTCGCGGGGATCGGGGCGGATGTGAAAAGCCGCCGCGGCGACGAGGCAGAAAGTTCACGCTTCAACCCGGCTGATTTCACCTATCGCGTCGGCGTGACGTTCACCAAGCCGGGTGTATACACCCCCGACACCGATCTTGTGATGTCGCTGTTCGGTGATCGCGAGGTTCTCGACGCTTATACGCGAACCGCCGTGACCGCGCAGGTCGGTTTCAATCATATCTTCTCGGAGGAACTGTCCGGCAGTCTTTTCCTGAGCGGTGGTCCTTCACGATTCAATGACGATTTCGGCGAACGCGATTATCTCACCGTCGGCCTGCCAGGTACTTTGATTTACGACACGCGCGACAACAAGACGGATGCCACGGAAGGCTTCTATGTTGAAGCCATGGCGGAGCCGTTCTTCGAGTTCAATTACGGTAACCCGGTTATCCGTGGGACGCTGGAAGGGCGTGCATATTACGGGTTTGGCGCAGAAAACCGCGTGGTTGCGGCTGGCCGGCTGAAGATTGGCTCGATCGCCGG
>JAFAGL010000273.1 GCA_023422735.1 Pseudomonadota bacterium | reverse complement strand
TAGCCTGATTCAGATCGCCGGTATGGTGCTCGCCGCTTGTGGCGTCGCGCTGGCTACGGCTCAGTTGTCGATCCGGCGACGGGCTTCGCGATAACGGCGGATCGAGGCGTTGAGCTCACCGCCCATGATGAAGATCAGGGACAAAATATACAAAAACACGATCGCCACCATGATCGAGGCGAGCCCGGCATAAGTGTTCGCGTAGTTCGAAAAGCGCGAAAGATAAGCTGCAAAAACAGACGAACCGATAAACCATGCAAGCAGCGTGAACAAGATGCCGGGAAGAACATGAACCAGCTTGCGTTTCCCGGCCGGCAGCCAGAAATGAATGGAGATTAACCCCAAAACGATGACGATTGCGGCGATCACGTAACGCCAGAAATTCAGCGTTCCCACCAGGTTGGGCTCGATCCATTCCACATTGCGCTCGGCAAAAGCGGCGACCAGCGGTGCAACCACCAGCAGCGCGCTGATCACCACGATGCCGATCGTCGCGCTCAACACGAATAAGAGACTTTGCATGCGGCGAAACAGGAAAGACCGGTTTTCGCTGACCCGGTAAGCGCGGTTCAGGGAAACGCGCAGCGCCTCTACGCCGTTGGAAGCGAAAATTGCAGCTGCGATCACAGATACGGTCAGGAAATCCCCGCGCTGCACGGTCAGCACATTGTTGACTTCATGCGCGATCGGATCGGCGATCGCCGGCGGCCAAGTGTCGAAGATGAGATGGATCGCCGTATCGGCAAAGGCGCTTGCGCCCAGGAAACTCGCCAAGGCGGCCGCAAAAATCAGAAATGGAAACAGAGCGAGAATTGCCGACAAGGCGAGATGGCTGGCCATCGACCAGCCATCATCGGAATCGAAATGGCCATAGGCATCGAACAGGATACGCCGGGTTGCATTGGCAATCCGTCGTGGTCCCGGTCGCTTTTTGCGGGGTGTTGATGCAGCGGGCGAAAATTCAAACATCGATTCGCGCAGATCCCGATCCAAGTTCGTCGCGCACGCGTCGTCGCGTTGCAACGCATTTCCAACGATGTATCGTCCGCATTCTGTCCTATATAGCGCACAGAAGCCGAAAGCGGCAGCATCGACAGAGCGCTGCCCTCCGCGCTAAAGGATCAATCATGGCAATTGCTTTCAATATGCTTGCGATTCTCGTCATGGTGGCCGTCGTCGCCGTGCTTTTGCGCGGTTTGATGGTCATGATGCGCGGCGGATCGGGCAACACATCCAATAAACTCATGCAGGCGCGTGTGGCTTTGCAGTTCGTGGCCCTTGTTTTGATCATGACAGCCTATTGGTTCTCGCAACGCGGATCCTGAAAAGATCTCGCGCGACTGGAAGGGAAGCAAAGCGGTGGTGAAGCTTAACAAGATCTACACCCGCACAGGCGACGATGGCACCACAGGTCTCGCCGCAGGTCCTCGCCGGCTGAAATACGATCTGCGCGTCGAGGCGTATGGCACGGTCGATGAAGCCAATTCCTGTATTGGCCTGGCGCGTTTGCATACAGAGGCGCACCCGCTTGCCGACGCGATGTTGAAGCGTATGCAGAACGATTTGTTCGATCTTGGCGCGGATCTTTCGACACCCGATACGGGTGAAGCGCTGGGTTATGAACCGCTGCGGGTCACGTCTTCCCAGGTGGAGCGCGTTGAAGCAGACATCGACCAGCTCAACGCCGCGATCAAGCCGCTGAAGAGCTTTGTTCTCCCCGGTGGCTCCCCTGCCTCAGCTGCGCTGCATCTGGCGCGAACGGTCATGCGACGCGCTGAGCGGCTAATGGTGGAACTTGCTGCGCAAAGCGGCGAAGTCGTCAGCTCGGATGCCATTCGCTATGCCAACCGCGCATCTGATTTCCTGTTCGTGGCGGCGCGTGCGATGAACGACAACGGCGAGAGTGACGTGTTGTGGGTGCCTGGCCAAAATCGCTGAACATGGCCCGATAGGAATGTCGCAGCCGTGGTTGTTGCAGAAGGATGGAAAGGCGCTGCGTGTTCATTCCTTTGCATGACGCAAATCACCTCAAACGCATTCGTTTGCAATATGTGACGCTCGGACTGATCGCGCTCAACGTCGCCGTGTTTCTCGTCACTTTCATCGGCGGGGAGCAGTTCATGATCGCTTCCTCCTATTATTTCGGCTTCATACCATCGACCATTTCAGGTGTGGTTGAGCGCCCGGCTGACATGATGACGGTACCGGACTGGACGACATTTCTCAGCTACGCCTTTTTTCATGGAAACTGGTTGCATCTGGGCGGCAACATGCTTTTCCTCTGGGTGTTCGGCGACAATGTCGAGGATGCCATGGGTCATCTTCGATTTCTGATCTTTTATTGCGCTTGTGCAATTGCGGGCGGTGTCTTCCATTATCTGGCAGATAACCAGTCGCAGGTCCCGTTGATCGGTGCATCGGGTGCTGTTGCGGGGATCGTGGCCGCCTACCTGATTTTGCATCCGAGAGTGCATATCTGGGTGCTTGCTTTCGGTCGCATCCCGCTTCGCCTGCCTGCATGGATTGTGCTCGCGGCGTGGATCGTTTTTCAGTTCGGAATGTTCGCATTTGTCGGTGATGATGAGATCAGTTTCGGAGCTCATATTGGCGGCATTATTTGCGGCTCGATCCTCATTTTTCTTTTTCGTCGCACCGACACGCCGCTTCTGGATGCCAGGATCGAAACGCCGCATGCTGTGGAAACCTATTCCAGCCCGCGTTCCGTTCCCGATATGCCGCGCAGACCTTCAATCAATGTTCATCGGCGCGACCATAAATCAAACAACGGTTAGGGATTGACGTAGGGGACAGGGCTGACTAGGGCTTGCGTCGTCTTTATGGCCCGCGCATCTCGGCATTCAGCTAGCCAACCCAGCGAGCGCTTATACCGTACGCGCAATTCTCAACGATAGAGGTAGTTGACGATGAAAGTCCTGGTCCCGGTAAAGCGGGTTGTTGATTACAACGTCAAGATCCGCGTCAAGTCTGATGGATCGGGCGTCGAACTGGCCAATGTGAAAATGTCGATGAATCCTTTCGACGAGATCGCTGTTGAAGAAGCGATCCGGTTAAAGGAAGCCGGCAAGGTCGAAGAAATTATCGTCGTGTCGATTGGCCCTGCGCAGGCGCAGGAAACTTTGCGCACGGCATTGGCGATGGGCGCGGACCGCGCTGTTCTGATCAAGGTCGAGGAAGCCGCTGAGCCATTGACTGTAGCCAAGCTCCTGAAGGGCGTGGTGGATGTTGAACAGCCCGGTCTCGTGATCCTCGGCAAGCAGGCGATCGATGACGACGCGAACCAGACCGGTCAGATGCTTTCGGCCCTGCTTGGCTGGAGCCAGGCCACCTTTGCATCCAAGCTCGAACTGGAAGGCGAAAGCGCGAAGGTGACGCGCGAAGTTGATGGCGGCTTGCAGGTGATCGACGTCAAACTGCCGGCCATCGTGACCACCGATTTGCGTTTGAACCAGCCTCGCTATGCTTCGCTGCCCAATATCATGAAGGCTAAGAAGAAGCCGCTGGAAGAAAAATCAGCTGCCGATCTGGGCGTGGAAGTGAAGCAGCGCTTGACCGTGCTGAAGACGGAAGAGCCAGGCGGCCGCAAGGCGGGCGTCAAGGTCAAAGATGTGGCAGAGCTCGTCGCATCGTTGAAAACGGCCGGCGTAATCTGAGTTCGGAAGAAAGGACATAGATATGGCAATTCTCCTGATCGCTGAACACGATAATGCAAGCCTGTCGGACCAGACCGCCAAGGCCTTGACCGCCGCAACCCAGATTGGCGGGGACGTCGATATTCTGGTGGCAGGCAAGGGCGCGCAGGCAGCTGCGGATGCTGCTGCCAAGCTCGCCGGCGCGCGCAAAGTCCTGCTGGTCGAGGCAGACGAACTGGAACAGCGCCTGGCCGAACCGCTGGCCGCGACCATCGTTTCCCTAGCTGACGGATATGACGCAATTGTCGCTCCGGCCACCACCAATGGCAAGAATGTCTTGCCACGTGTGGCCGCTTTGCTCGACGTGATGCAGATTTCCGAGATCATCGAGGTCGTTTCGCCTGACACGTTCAGGCGTCCGATCTATGCCGGCAACGCGATCCAGACTGTGCAGTCGACCGACGCCAAGAAGGTTATCACCGTGCGCACCGCGTCTTTCCAGGCTGCCGGCGAGGGCGGTTCGGCGAGCGTAGAAAGCGCTTCTGCTGCAGCCAATCCTGGTGTTTCGACCTTTGTCGAGAACAAGCTGTCCGAGAGTGATCGCCCGGAACTGACCTCGGCCAAGATCATCCTTTCCGGTGGTCGTGCGTTGGGCTCAGCAGAAAAGTTCCAGGAAGTGCTCCTGCCGCTGGCAGACAAGCTTGGCGCAGCCGTTGGTGCATCGCGCGCGGCTGTCGATGCCGGGTACGCGCCGAACGATTGGCAAGTCGGGCAAACCGGCAAGGTCGTCGCGCCAGAGCTGTACATCGCTGCCGGAATTTCGGGCGCCATCCAGCATCTGGCCGGCATGAAGGATTCCAAGATCATCGTGGCGATCAACAAGGATGAGGAAGCACCGATTTTCCAGGTCGCTGATTACGGTCTGGTAGGTGATCTCTTCACGATCCTGCCCGAACTCGAAAAGGCGCTTTGACGCGGCCATCTAGTTTGGGCAAAGTGAAACAGGCGGGGTCTTTTGGCGCCCGCCTGTTTCGTTTTTCATGAGCGGCGGGCAGGCCGTGTTTGCAGGCGGGGTAAAACCAATGGCAATCGAAACCGTCGGCGTCATCGGCGCGGGACAAATGGGAAGCGGTATTGCGCAGGTCGCTGCGATCGCAGGCTACAAGGTTCGATTGTATGACGTGTCTGCCGACCGCATTCAGGCGGGGCTGGCAACGATCAGCGGCAATCTTGCGCGCAGCGTGTCTTCCGGCAAGCTTTCTGAAGAAGATCGACATGCGGCGATCGGGCAGATTAGTTCCGCCGATACGGTAGAAGCCTTGGCTGAGGCTGATCTCGTGATCGAAGCGGCGACGGAGGACGAAACCGTCAAGCGCAAGATTTTCGCCCAGCTTTGCCCGGTCCTCAATCCGTCTGCGATTCTGGCAACCAACACGTCGTCGATTTCCATCACGCGTCTTGCGGCGCAAACGGATCGTCCCGAACGCTTTATCGGCATCCATTTCATGAACCCGGTTCCGGCAATGAAGCTGGTTGAGCTGGTCCGTGGCATCGCGACGGAAGATGGCACCTTCGAAGAAGCGCGCGCTTTCGTCACCAAGCTCGACAAGACGGTTACGACGGCAGAAGATTTCCCAGCCTTCATCGTCAACCGCATCCTGTTGCCGATGATCAACGAGGCCATCTACACGCTTTATGAAGGCGTCGGTTCGGTGGAAGCCATCGATACTGCCATGAAGCTTGGTGCCAACCATCCGATGGGCCCGCTTCAATTGGCCGATTTCATCGGCCTCGACACCTGTCTTTCGATCATGCAAGTGCTGCATGAAGGGTTGTCGGATTCGAAATATCGGCCGTGCCCGCTATTGGTAAAATATGTCGAAGCCGGCTGGCTCGGGCGCAAGGCCGGGCGTGGCTTTTATGATTACCGCGGTGAAACGCCCGTTCCGACGCGTTGAAACCAGCCTTCCCGAGGCAAAACTGTGGCTGAATTGCACCAGCTGGATTTCATTAGTCAGCGATAGGCATCATACGTTTTCGTGATGGAAACTTTTTCGTCGCGCCTGAAGTTGTTGGTTCAGCACGTCAATGCAACCGACAGTCTCAGGGGAACTCCGATGAAGAAATTTTTGCTCACTACAACAGCCATGGTTCTGGCTGCTCCAGCCTTCGCAGCCGATGTGGTAATGGAAGAGCCGCCAGCGCCGATGGTGATGGAAGTTCCGGCCGCGACCGGTTGGAGCGGAGTCTATGTCGGCGTTCAGGCTGGCTACGCGTTCGGCGGCGATAATGGCGTGTTCCAGCTAGATCCATTTACGCCCGGTCTGGAAACAGCCTTCTCGCCCGGTTTCTCCGGGGATTTCGATGATGGGTTCATCGGCGGCGCGCATGTAGGCTATGACTGGCAGTACCAGCAACTGGTATTTGGTGCCATTCTTGATGTCACCTATGCCGACATCAGCGACAGCCAGTCGGGCTTTTCCACCACCCCGGCCTTTTATACGATCGAACGTGAACTGGATTGGATGGTCACGGCGCGCGCTCGGCTTGGCTATGCCTTTAACGACCGCTTCCTTGTTTACGGAACCGGCGGCGCGGCATTCGCAGATATCGATTATCGCTTCAACACCAATACGCCGGCTGCTTTCAGCACCAGTGGCGGCGGCAACAATGTCGGCTACACGGTCGGCGGCGGTATCGAAATGAAGGCAACCGACAAGATCTCGTTCGGGCTGGAATATCTTTACACCAACTTCGGGGACGATGATTACCGCGTGGATCTGAGCCAGAACCCGACGACTGGAGCTGGCGGTGTGTTCGGCTCATCGACCATCGGAACCGGTTCAGATGACGACTTCGACTTCCACACCATTCAGGCCAAGATGTCGTATCGCTTCTGATACGATCAGCCGTCTGAAAGTGAAAACCCGCGGAGCGATCCGCGGTTTTTCACGTTTTGGGACGGGGTTGCGCAACTGCCTCGATCAGATGGCGGGCATCCTTGCTGTCCCATTCTGCGGGGCCGTTCATATAGCCAAGCAGGCAACCCTGAGGGTCGATCAACATCGTGACCGGGAGACCGAGCGCGATGCCGCGCGCTTTCAACTCGTTGAATATTCCGATCGTGGGATCGCGGTAAAACGACAGATGCGTGACGCCGATTTCGTTTAGAAAATCACGCGGGGCGTTTTGATCGCCCGTGTCGATATTGACCGTCACAACCTCGAATGCCTCGCCGGCGAGACTTTGCTGAAGACGATCGAGTGCCGGCATTTCGGCCCGGCAGGGCGGGCACCAGATCGCCCACAGATTGAGAATCACTGTCTTGCCGGTAAAGGCCGCGATGCTCAGCGATTCGCCCTTCGGTCCGAAGAACTTCAGATCCGAGACCGGTTTGGGTGGATCAGCGGGCAACATGGCCGCCACCGCGCCGCGCGCTGCTTGTCCGACGCGCTGCGCGTCATCCACTTTTGCAGCGCAGCTATTGTTGCTGCCGATCATGGTCGCGAACTTGCCAGTTTCCCGACTGCTCGCGTATAGGGCAATCGCACCCGTTATGGCGACGGCCATGATGGCAAGAACGATCCAGCGTCTTGCGGATGAGGGTTTGGTGCGCTCAGCCATTTCAGCCTCCGGAACCGCGTTAACACGATGACCGACGAGAAAACCAGCAACGAGATGTGGGGCGGGCGTTTCGCGTCTGGTCCGGCCGCAATCATGGAAGCGATCAACGCTTCGATCGATTTTGACAAGGTGTTATTCGCGCAAGACATTCGCGGCTCGATCGCACACAGCGAAATGCTGGCTGCGCAGGGAATTATTTCAGGCGAGGATCAGGCACAGATCGCCGGGGGTTTGCGCAAGATCGAGGCTGAAATCGAGACCGGCAACTTTCAGTTCTCGCGCCAACTCGAAGATATTCACATGAATGTCGAGAGCCGGCTTGCAGCGCTGGTCGGGTCGACGGCAGGCCGCTTGCATACCGCGCGCTCGCGCAACGATCAGGTCGCACTCGACTTCCGCTTATGGGTGAAGGACGAGCTCATGCGCGTCGATGCTGCCTTGGTGGCGTTGATCCGTGCTTTTCTCGCACGCGCAAAAGAGCATGCTGCGACCGTCATGCCGGGCTTTACCCATCTGCAAACGGCGCAACCGGTGACGTTCGGGCATCATTGCATGGCCTATGTGGAGATGTTCGGCCGTGATCTTTCGCGTGTGCGCGATGCGGCGACCCGCCTCGATGAGTCACCTTTGGGCGCGGCGGCGCTTGCAGGCACCGGTTTTCCCATCGATCGCCACATGACAGCGGCGGCTCTTGGGTTCCGGGAGCCGACCCGCAATTCGATCGATTCGGTCTCAGATCGTGATTACGCGCTGGAATTTTTGGCGCTGGGCGCCATTTGCGCGACGCATTTATCGCGCTTGGCCGAAGAAATCGTGATCTGGTCGACACCGCAATTCGGCTTCATTCGCTTGTCGGATGCGTTTTCGACCGGCTCGTCCATCATGCCGCAGAAGAAAAATCCTGATGCGGCGGAATTGGTGCGCGCCAAGACTGGCCGCATCAATGGCCATCTCCTGGCGCTGTTGACGGTTATGAAGGGGCTTCCGCTCGCCTATTCGAAGGATATGCAGGAAGACAAGGAAGCTGTGTTTGACGCCGCCGCCACGCTGGATCTGATGATCGCGGCCATGACCGGCATGGTCAGCGACATGAAGGTTCAGACCGATGCGATGAAGCGCGCAGCCGGATCAGGTTATTCCACGGCGACGGATCTGGCCGACTGGCTGGTGCGCGAACTGAACCTTCCTTTCCGTGAAGCGCATCACGTGACCGGGCGCGCCGTTGCTCTGGCGGAAGAAAAAAATCTCGGCCTTGAAGAGCTCAGCCTTTCCGACTTGCAATCCATCCATTCAGGCATCACGCAAGCCGTTTTCGATGTGCTGTCGGTGGAAAGCTCCGTTGCCAGCCGCACATCCTTTGGCGGCACGGCGCCGGATCAGGTTCGCAAGCAGATCGCTTATTGGAATGATCGCCTGACGCAAGGTTGAAAGCAGGTCGGATCGGAGGATGGCTTGCCAAAGCGGCCATTCCCGGTGCATGTCGCAGTCTCCGTTTTTGCTGCCAGTCTTATCGCAAGGAATGCCAGATGACAGGTTCCCGCATTCTCGCCATTGTCGCTCTTGGAGCCGTGCTGGCCGCGAGCGGCTGTGGCCGCAAGGCAGCGCTTGATACGCCAAGTCAGGCAGCGAAAGAATCGCAGGAAAGCGGAGGCATTGGGGTCAATCGTCCAGCCCCTGCACCGACGCCCGTCTCGGAACGGCGTTTCATCCTCGACAGCCTGATTTGATTAGCCGCGCAGGTCTCACGTGAATCACTTCGAATATCGTGACGGCGAACTTTACGCTGAAAATGTCCCCGTGCAGGCGATCGCGGATGCGGTCGGCACGCCTTTTTATTGCTATTCGACGGCAACGCTCGAACGCCATTACCACGTCTTTTCCCGCGCGTTTTCCGATCTCGATGCCACTGTTTGTTATGCGCTGAAGGCCAACTCCAATCTCGCCGTCATCGCAACGCTGGCCAGACTTGGCGCTGGCGCAGATGTTGTGTCCGAAGGTGAATTGCGCCGTGCA
>JAFAGL010000212.1 GCA_023422735.1 Pseudomonadota bacterium | reverse complement strand
GCTTATTTTTCAGATTTAAGCCGGTGCCATATAAGTATGGACTGAATAATTCCAGCAATATTAATGATGTAAATGGCGCGCCCGAAAGGATTCGAACCTCTGACCCCCAGATTCGTAGTCTGGTGCTCTATCCAGCTGAGCTACGGGCGCGCATCAGGCAAAGATGCCTGCGTGGCGAAAAAGATTGCTTTTTCATCCTTGGCGCTAACTAGCCATTCAATCGGCGAAAGGCAAGCGTCAGATTGCCGAATTTTTGCAGGAACTGCAAAGTTTGTCGTTCCGCAACGGGAGGGACGCGCTCGAAAAAGAGCCGTCGCGGCATTCGCCGGCCTGCATCTCTTCAGTCGATCAATCAGAAGATCGTTCGCATGAGGCAGTTTGCCTCGCATGCACGGTCCCGATTTCGACAAACTCGCATGAGCTGATCCGGATGGAGGGCGAAAGCGCCGAAAAAGGTTTTTAGGTTTGGCACAGAATTCGTTGTCCGCGTCCGCTTTAGCCGAGCGCCTGGCGTTGCTGGGGCGCTCATTGCACTCGATCGGTTATGCGGAGGGCCTATACCCTGCGCAATGGGCTGCACTTCGCTATTTCGCAGCTGCGGCCGACGACGCCAGAACTGCCAGCTGTCTTGCGCGCTTTCAAGGGCTGGCGAACGGGCCGGTGAGCCGCACTGTGCGAACCCTTTTGCAAAAAAACCTGCTGTGCAAATGCTCAAAACAGCCGGTGGGCAGGGCGGAATATCTGGAAGTTTCCGAGCAAGGCAAAGCGCTTTTACAGAGTGACCCCGTCCGCCGGATCGCCGCATCGCTGGAAGATCTCGATCAGCCGGATCGTCTCATGTTGGATGAGATCGTGGCGACTGTGTTGAAAGCAACATCAAATAGTTTCGAAGGATCTTCCAGAAAAATCGCGAAGGTCAACTAAAAACAACGTAAAACCTCTTGTTCGCGACCCCATCTATCCGGTGATGAAACTTTGGGATATTCAACCGGGAAAGAAAAAGACCGGGTGGGGCGATACAGAATGACTTCGAATGTGGTGGTGCCGCATTTCGGGTGCGACAACAATTTGCGCGCATCACCTGAAAGCTCTCTCGTTTCAACTGAAGACCCCAAAGCGGGAATTGGGCGCATCGCGCGGCAAGCGCAGGCGTGGTGGCCCGTTTTGAAAAGGCTCGGCCTGTCTTTTGATGATGTCAGCCGGATCGCCGCGAGAGCCGTGAGAAACGGAACCGGTTTTCAAGCCGAGCTGAGGGTCGGCGAGCAGATTTCGGAGAACGACCTTTATCGCGCGATGGCAGCGCAGGTCGGCTTGCGTTTCATGGAAAAGATCGACCCCGATCGCCTGAGCGTTTCGGACGAACACCTTCTTCCCCTGCTGGGCGGCACGCATCAGCGCGCGAGCACTTCTCCTGTTTTTTATAAGGTGAACGACGGAACCCATCTCGAAGTCATCGGTGCCGAAGAGCTGGATCTGGCGCATTTGCTGGAAAGGGTTGGAAGCGAAGTCGGTATTTTCCAGCGGATGATTGTGGTTTCACCCGTCTTGCTGCGCCGGGCTTTGCAACAAAAAGCACAACATCTGCTTGGCGTGCGGGCTTGCGAAACGCTTGCCCGGGAGGTGCCGGATTGTTCGGCGCGACAGGTTATGACGGCAGCTCAAAAATGCGCGATCCTTGTTGCGGCACTGCTCGTGCCGGTCGGCTTCGCGCTATGGCCCGCGAGTTCCTTGCTGGCTTTGCACCTGTTTTGCTCTCTATTTTTCCTGGCCTGTGTCTGGCTTCGAATTGCCGCCTCGGCGCGAGCGCAGCCGCCGCGCTTGCCGCAGCTTGAGCCTGTGCCGGCCGCCGAACTGCCAACCTATTCGGTGCTGGTCGCCCTTTATCACGAGGCGGAAATCGTCCCGGAACTCATCGCAGCACTCGGGAAAATGGTTTGGCCCCGCGCCAAACTTGAAATCAAGCTGGTTTGCGAGGCCGATGACGCTGCAACCCTGTCTGCCTTGCGGGCGCAGCCTCTCAAGCCATGGTTCGAGATCATCGAAGTGACCGCGATCGGACCGCGAACCAAGCCCAAGGCCCTGACATACGCCTTGCCGTTGACGCGCGGTGCGTTTGTGGTGATTTACGATGCCGAGGACAAACCGCATCCGCTGCAACTGCTCGACGCCTGGCAAAACTTCCGACACGCCCCGCCGGAACTGGCATGCCTGCAAGCGCCGCTGGTGATCACCAATACACGTCAAGGGATGATCCAGCGCATGTTTGGCTTCGAATATGCGGGTTTGTTTCGCGGGCTGCTACCATGGCTGTCGCGGCGCGATCTTCTTTTGCCGCTGGGCGGAACATCCAACCATTTCCGACGCCCTGCGCTGGAAGCGGCAGGAAGCTGGGACCCATTCAATGTGACCGAAGATGCCGATCTCGGCTTGCGCTTGATGCGCTTTGGGTATCACTGCGGCACGATCAGCTATCCGACTTTCGAGGATGCGCCAGATACGATCCGCGACTGGATCCCGCAGCGAACGCGCTGGTTCAAGGGCTGGCTTCAGACCTGGTTCGTTCACATGCGCGATCCCGCAAGGTTGAAGCGTGAAATCGGATGGGGTTCGTTTCTTCTGGTTCAGATTCTCTTTGCGGGATTGGTGGTTTCGGCGCTCGTGCATCCATTGATGCTGGTCACACTCGTTGTACTGAGCGCGAAACTAATGGCAACTAATCTGCAGACCGGGAATTCCCTGCTGCTGGTCATCGACACGATCAATATTGCCTGCGGATATGCCGGGTTTCTGGTGCTCGGTGCGGCGACCCTTGTTCAGCGCGAGCGCCATGCATTTTGGCGGACGGTGGTTGCAACGCCGGTCTATTGGCTCATGCTTTCCTGGGCCGCATGGCGCGCTGTGTGGCAACTTTATGCGCGGCCGTTTCATTGGGAAAAGACACCGCATAAATCGAGCCGGATTGAATGGCAGTCGCAAGCCCGTCAGATTGACGAGCCGAGATCTGCCAGTGTCATGCCTGAATCCGGATTGGCGGGGTAGAAGACCAACCGCGATTGCTGTGACTTATGGGGCCGTGTTCGCACCGCCGTTTTTCGTGTCGTCGCCAGGCGTCATTCGAGCAGAAGCTTCGATCCTTCGGCGACGATCTTTGGATCAGGTTTTCCGATCGCATCGAGATCACGTCCCTCATAAGGGATTGCGCGCAAGACATGGCGGATCGCCTCGATGCGCGCGCGGCGCTTGTCGTTTGAGCGCACGACCGTCCACGGCGCATGTTTGGTGTGGGTGGCTTTAAACATCGCGTCACGCGCGCGTGTATAATCATCCCATTTGTCGATGCCTGAAATGTCGATCGGCGAGAATTTCCAGCTTTTCAGAATGTCATGGCGCCGGTCGTGAAAGCGCTTCAGCTGAGTTTCGCGACCGATATCCAGCCAGATCTTGAAGAAATGAATGCCGTCCTTGACGATGATACGCTCAAGATCGGGGGTTTCTTCCAAAAAGCGCTCATATTCGGCATCGCTGCAAAAGCCCATGACCCGCTCGACGCCTGCGCGATTATACCAGGATCGGTCGAAGGTGACGATTTCGCCTGCGGTCGGAAATTCCGCGATATAGCGCTGGAAATACCATTGGCCCCTTTCGGCATCCGTGGGTTTGGGCAGGGCGACATTACGGGCCGTGCGAGGATTGAGATTTTCGCGAAACGCGCCGATCGTGCCGCCTTTGCCGGCGGCATCGCGGCCTTCGAACAGGATCAAGATCCGTTCGCCGCTGGTTCTCAGCCAATCCTGCAAGCGGACAAGTTCAACCTGAAGCTGGAACAGCGTGTTCTCGTAATGCGATTTTTTCAGTTTCTTGTCATAGGGAAAGCCGCCCGAAGTCAGCTCGTTTTCGATCACCCATTCAGGCAGATCTGCATTATCGATGTCGAAATGATGCTGGTTGCCATCCACTTTGAGATTGACGGCTGCGGTGTCAGGAAAGTTTGCCGGCGCGATTTTCTTGCTCATCCCATACTCCTGAAATGACTTCGTCATATTATGTGGTGCAAACAGGGTGACTCGAACAGGTATGAACGCCTGCGTGCATTCGGCTCGATCATGAAGAGACCATCGTGACGATCAACCCCTTTGAAAAGCCGACCGGCAACTTCCCGCACCAGAACTTGCGATTTTACGTGGTGGTCATACTCGCAATCGCTGCGATCGGCCTTTTATGCGTGCTGGAACCGCGTCTTGCCTGGGCGGGCCTTGCCATGAGCGTCATGATTGCGGTGGTTGCGATTGCATTGGGTGTATCCCATTTGCCCGCGTCATCGCATGACACCCCGGGCGTTTGGCCGGATTCCGAGTTGCAACCCGAGCAGACTTTTTCACAGCTCGACCTGGCGCAAGCGGTGGCTGATCCGCTGATCGTGTTTGATCGCCAGGGGGTGGTGGTATACGCCAATCCGGCTGCGCTGGCGGCGTTCGATCCTGTTTCGCCCGGCACTATGCTTCAATTGCGGTTCCGCGCCCCCGAATTGCAGGGCTTGATAGAAACGGCGTTGCATCGCGGTGATTTCTCGGCGCAGGTAGAATATAATGAGCGCATTCCCGAAGAGCGGGCTTATCGCGTAAGTGCCACCCGCCTGGATACCGGGCATAGCCTCTACGCTCTTTTGTTCCGCGATCACAGCGAAGCGAGGCGCATCGACCGGATGCGTGCTGATTTCATCGCCAATGCCAGCCATGAACTGCGCACACCCTTGGCGTCGATTTCGGGTTTCATCGAAACGCTGCGCGGGCCGGCGCGCAATGATGAAGCGGCGCGCGAACGGTTTTTGACCATCATGCAGGAACAGGCGGGCCGCATGGCACGGCTGCTCGATGACCTTCTTTCGCTTTCCCGCGTGGAAATGAAGGCCATGCTGAAACCTGGCGAACATGCTGGTCTGGGCGAAATCCTGCAAACCGTGATCGCGACGAGCGAGCCTCGGGCAAAGGATGCCGGCATCGCTATTGAAACGCAAATGGAGGACGGAGCGTTCGAAGTGCGCGGAGATCGCGACGAACTCATTCAGGTGTTCGAGAACCTGGTGGAAAATGCGTTCAAATACGGACGTTCGGGTGCGCGCATAACGGTTTCCCTGCGCCATGAAGTGGAATCCGGTCAGACCGGAATTGCCGCTTCCGTCCGCGATTACGGCGCGGGGATTTCTCCTGAACATATTCCGCGTATTACCGAGCGTTTTTACCGGATCGATGCCGAAGCGAGCCGCAATCAAAAAGGCACCGGTTTGGGGCTGGCGATCGTCAAGCATATTGTGACACGCCACCGCGCGCGTTTGATCGTGCGTTCCAAAATCGGGGAAGGTACCGATTTCACGGTGTTCTTCCCTGATGATAGCGCAAAGATCGGGGAAAGTGTTTGATTTTTCGTCATTTTGTCACCGAATGCGGGTATTGATCGAGGAATCTATCATCCAGCAAACGAATCAGGCCGCTCCGCTTACCCAGATTGGACAGTTTGAAATGGTCGCCCAGCAACATATTGTTCGCGCATATGATGAGGAACTGAAGTTCCTTTCCGCTCGCATCGGCGCAATGGGCGGTCACGCGGAGCGCATGGTTGAACGCGCGGTCCACGCCTTGGTGGCGTCCGATACGGCCCTTGCCGAGCGCATCATTCGTGACGACAAGGTGCTTGACGACGCGCAACGCGAGATCGACGAGAAAGCGATTGTCATCATCGCGCGTCGCCAGCCGCTGGCGCATGATCTGCGCGAGATTATCGGCGCCATTCGTATTTCCAGCGATCTCGAGCGCATTGGGGATCTGGGCAAGAATATCGCCAAGCGAGTGGTTGCCGTAAGCGAAGCGCGCCAGCCTTTGCGGGTTTTCCGAGGCATGGAAACGCTATCCGGTCTGGCGCTTGCGCAGCTCAAGGAAGTGCTGGATATTTTTGCCAGCCGGTCCGTCGAGCGTATCGCATCGTTGCGGGATCGCGACGATCAGATCGACCAGATGTATACGTCGCTGTTTCGCGAATTGCTGACCTATATGATGGAAGATCCGCGCAATATCGCCCCTTGCACGCATCTTCTGTTTTGCGCCAAGAATATCGAGCGCATCGGAGATCACGCCACCAATATTGCGGAAACGGTTTATTATACGGCTACAGGCCGGCAACTGCCGGTGGATCGCCCGAAAGACGACACCAGCCACGACATCACCGCACAGGTGGCGGCCCGCTGAAAGCTGCCCCTAGCGATCGCTGCCCTTCCGGCTGGGTGAAAAAGACTTGGCACAATAAGGCGTTGCTTGACTGGCTGTTACCGTCATAATGGGGCTGTCAACTTTCCAGCCCCGGGACCTGCCTGCTTTTGCAATCCAGCCTGAAATTCGTGGTTGCCGACGACCATCCGTTGTTTCGCGGTGCGTTGCGACAGGCTTTGGCCGGTTTCGGCATGGAAACGCAGATCTTGGAAGCGGGCGATTTCCAAGCAGCCCAGACGCTTGTCAACGAACAGGACGATCTTGATCTCGTTTTGCTGGATCTTTCCATGCCGGGCGCCAGCGGCCTTTCCGGCCTCGTGGCTTTGCGCGCATCATGTCCGATGACGCCGATCGTCGTGGTTTCGGCTCACGACAATCCTTCGACGGTACGCCGGGCTCTTGAATTGGGGGCGTCAGGCTTCATTTCGAAGTCTGCAAGCATGGAGGCTATCCGCAACGCCGTCAGCCAGGTGCTTGACGGAGGTATAGCAACGCCGCCTGATCTGGACTTGGGCACCGAACGCGATCCGGAAGTCTCGCAGCTGATTAAACGCATGCAAAGTCTCACCCCACAGCAAACGCGGGTGTTGACCATGCTGTCGGCGGGTCTGCTGAACAAGCAGATTGCCTATGAGCTCGATGTCTCGGAAGCCACGGTGAAAGCCCATGTGTCGGCCGTCTTGCAAAAACTCGGTGTAGATAGCAGGACGCAGGCCGTGATCTTGTTGTCGAAATTCAGCACCGATCCAGCCAATCTTTGATCAAGCCTGGTCGGCTGTTTCAAGCATGCGTTTCATTCGGCTGAGCGTCAAACGCAAAGCCGCCGGCTTTACCGGCTTGTTGATGACACCCATGTCGAGTTGCTCGGCACCTGTTTTGGCGTCGGTGCCGCGATCAGCGGTTACAAGCACAGCGGGGATGAAATCCTTGTGTTTGGCGCGCATGTCGCGCACTGCGGCGAGGCCCGTCTCGCGATCGAGATGATAATCCACCAGGATCACGTCAGGTGCTTTTTCAAAGGATAGTGCTTCGCTGCTGCTTGATGCGAGCGTCACGGAACATCCCCATCCTTGCAGAAGATTCCTCATCGCATCGAGAATTTGCGCATCATTGTCGATGCAAAGCACCCTCAGTCCTGCCAATTCAGCAGTGACGGCGCTGGGTGAAGATTCGGCTTCGGCGGCGATGTCTTCTGAAGAAAGATCCGCCCGCGGCAAGATCACGGAAAAACGCGTGCCGTGGTCTTTTTGCGATTCGATCTGGATTTCGAGTTGCAGAACCCGTGCGATGCGGTCGACGATCGACAGGCCGAGTCCGAGCCCTTGCGCTTCGCGCGCGCCTTCGTCCAGACGCAAAAACTCCTGAAACACAGTGTTGAGATCCTCTTCGGCAATGCCGATTCCGGTATCGATGACCTGGATTTCGAGGAAGGGACCTCGCCGCCGCACACCCACGAGAACGCCGCCCGCGCGGGTATATTTGATCGCATTGGATACCAGATTCTGGATTACACGGCGCAACAGGTTACGATCTGTATGAACGGCCAGTGACGATCCGATCGTGCGCAGTCGCAGTCCCTTTTCCCGAGCTGTCGGGGTGAAATCTGTTTGAATCTGTTTCAACAACGCGTCCAGCCGGAAGGTTGTTTCCATCGGCTGCAGAGCGCCTGCGTCGAGCCGTGAAATATCGAGAACGGCGCCGAGGATCGTTTCCACCGAGCCGAGCGAGGATTCGATATTTCCCGCTGCCTTTTGCACTTCGGCTTCTTGCGCCCATTCAATCAGTGACGAGCAGTAAAGTCGCGCCGCGTTCAATGGCTGCAAAATGTCGTGGCCAGCCCCCGCCAGAAAGCGTGTTTTCGACTGGTTGGCTTCTTCGGCGAGCTGCTGGGCGAGGGCAAGTTCCTGATTGACGCGGGTGATCTCGGCGGTGCGGCTGGCGACGCGCTGTTCAAGCGTTTCGTTGGCGCGCTTCAAGGCAAGATCGGCCGAAACCGCAGCCGTCACGTCAGAATAGGTCGCCACCGTGCCGCCATCCGGCATCGGATTGGATCGCAATTCGACGATCCGCCCGCTGGTTTCAAGCTCGATGCGCCAAGGCGCTCTCGAATTGCTCAGCCGGTTGAGCGCCGTGACCTCCAGATCCGTTGGAATATCGCCGCGTTCTGCCAGAAATCGCAGGATGTGATGGAGTGAAACCCCGACCTGCCCAAGGGAATCTGGCAGATCGAACAACAGCCGGAATTGCCGGTTCCAATTGGTTAATCGAAGATCCTTGTCGAAAACCGTCAGGCCCTGATCCATCTGGTCGAGCGCCGTTTGAAGAAGATCGCGATTATGCTGCAAGGCCTCCGAAGCGTCGTCCAGCAAGCGCAGGGCATCGCGTTGCGAACGGTCTTTGCGCTGAAACAGCAGTGACAGGATCAGACGCGCGGAGGAGGAGCCGACTGCGCTGGCCAGAAGCTGTTCGGAAAAGCGCACAGCAGCGCCGCTGGCCGGCTCATGGCCTGGCAGATCGCGTTTTTGCTCGGCAGCGAAAGTCTGGAATGACCGCTCGGTCCGCTCGACGCCGAGATAGCGTGCAATCGTATCTTTCAACTCGTCAATCGTAACCGTGGTTCGAAAGCGCCGCAAACTGGGCATGGGGCCGAGATCGCGTGGCACGAAAATCGCTGCCTGGATGCGTTCCAGCGGAACGGCGGTGCGCGACAAAGATCCCAGCACGTAAAACAGCGTGTTGATGGACAGGCTCCACAAAACGCCATGGTTGAGCGGCTCGCCCACCGTGCCGAACAAGGCTTGGGGGCGTAACGCTTCCAGGCCGAATGGTCCGTATAAAAGGATACTCGCATCGAAGCGGATCAGTGACGGCAAAAGAAGCGTGTAGGCCCACGTGGCCAGGCCCGCAGACATGCCCAACATCGCGCCGCGGCTGTTGGCGCCACGCCAGATCAAGCCGCCAAGGAAGGCGGGTGCGAATTGCGCAATGGCTGCGAAGGATACCAGACCGATCGAGGCCAGCCGGGTGTTGTCCGTTGTCGCGCGGTAATAGAAAAAGGCAGCCAGCAACACGATGAAGATCGAGGCACGACGTACATTGAGGATGAGCCGCGACCAGTCTTCCACACCGCGGCGGTCGGGTTGCACCAGGCTGCGCAGGAAAAGCGGGATCACCAGGTCGTTGGAGATCATGATTGACAGGGCCACGCTTGCCACGATCACCATGGCCGTTGCGGCGGAAAGGCCGCCGATGAAAACCGCCATGGCCAGCACATCGTGCCCCTTCTGCAATGGCAAGGCCAGCACGTAGAGATCGGCATTGGTGGAGGTGCCGATGAAGGTCAGTCCAGCAAAGGCGATCGGCAGAACGAAGATGTTGATGGCGATCAGGTAGAGCGGGAAGATCCGCGTGGCAGTGCGTAATTCTGCGTCGGTTCGGTTTTCCACCACCATCACGTGAAACTGACGCGGCAGCATCAGGATCGCAAAGGACGACAACATGGTCGTGACGATCCAGGTCGGCAGGGAGGTATTGTAGCTGATGGCCTTGTGTACGTCCGGATTTTTACCTATGGCGCGCACGGTTTCTGCCACGCCGCCGAACAGAAAAAACGTGACCGCAATGCCGATAGCCAGAAACGCGGCCAGCTTGACGATGGATTCCACCGCCACTGCGAGAATCAGGCCGTTCTGGTGCTCGGTCGCGTCGGCGTGACGCGTGCCGAACAGTACCGCGAACAAAGCCAGCAGCATTGCGATAGTTAGCGAAATGTCGCCGAAAAAGAATTGAATGCCCGGCGGACTCGTCTGATAATGCGCCACCATCAGACTGACGGTTTCGGAAATCGCTTTTAGTTGCAAGGCGATATAAGGAATGGTGCCCACGGTCGCGATAAGGGTCGCGATCGACGCCACCACGAAACTCTTGCCATAGCGTGCAGCCAGAAAGTCGGCGATCGAGGTTATGTTCTCGCTTTTGGCGATCCTAACCACGCGGCGCAAAAGCGGATAACCGAAGACGAAAACCAGGATCGGCCCGATATAGATTGCCAGAAATTCGAGATTGCGTTCGGCGGCAAGCCCCACCGAGCCGAAAAAGGTCCATGACGTGCAATAGATCGCAAGGCTTAGCGCGTAGATGAACTGACGCCCTTTGACGCCCGTTTCAGGTACCGGGCGACGATCACCAAGGCTGGCGACGACGAACAACAGCGTCATATAGGCCAGCGCGGCTAAAACGACGGCCCAACCCTGCAAGACGCTGCCTCCCCGAAATTCGGTTCAAACCAAAGCATGCAACACCCGGACCTGTCCAATCCCTTGACATGTGCAAGCGAGAAATTCGTTGCGACGGCTTTGCTTCCGCCTGTATTCGTTATTTAGTATCGTGGACGGCCGTGCGGGGACAACGAACGACTGGTTGGTGGAAAGGGTTTCAAATGGCAGTTCTGAAGGAATTCCAGGAATTTATCGCCAAAGGCAATGTCATGGATCTCGCTGTCGGCGTGATCATCGGTGCCGCCTTTGGCAAGATCGTCACCTCGCTGGTGGATGACATCATCATGCCGATCGTGGGCGCCATTTTCGGCGGTTTCGACTTTTCCAACTATTTCTTGCCATTATCATCGTCGGTCACCGCACCAACACTCGCACAAGCGCGCGAACAAGGTGCCGTCTTCGCCTACGGCAGTTTCATCACCGTGGTGATCAATTTCCTGATCCTCGCTTTCATCATTTTCCTGATGGTCAAGGGCGTCAACAGCATGCGCCGTCGGCTGGAACGTGAAAAGGAAACCGCTCCGGCATCGCCGCCACCGGCGGATGTGCAGCTGCTTTCGGAAATCCGCGATCTACTGGCCAACCGTCCCGTTTGATCCGAGGCCGCGTCAACAAAATCGTCCTTTTCCAGAGCGCGGCCTTTTCGGGTCGCGCTTTTCTTCTGAGGTGCAGTGGTGAGCCTGTTTGAACATTTGCGGGACGATGCCCGCGCCGCGCCTGAAAGCGATATTGTTGCTGCCATGAGCTATGGCCGTGGGCGAGCGGGCATGGTCCCGCTTTGGGCCGGGGAAGGCGATCTGCCCACGCCGGATTTCATCACCGAAGCCGCCCGGCAGGGTTTGGCCGATGGCGAAACATTCTATACCTGGCAACGTGGCGTGCCCGCATTGCGTCAGGCGCTGGCGCGCTATTACCATCGCCATTTCGGACATGATTTCGAGCCGGAAGAGTTTCTGGTCACGGCGAGCGGCATGCATGCGATCCAGCTTGCCTTGCAAGCGACCTTGGGCGACGGCGATGAGGCGATCTACCTTTCACCAGCCTGGCCAAATTTCGCTGGCGCGGTGGGCGTCGCTGGCGGCAAGCCAATTGCTGTACCATTGACCGAAACTAGCAATGGCTGGATTTGCGATCTTGATCGGGTGGCAGATGCCGTCACCGAAAAAACGCGTGTGATTTTCGTCAACACGCCCAGCAATCCCACCGGCTGGACGGCGGATCTCGAAACGCTGCAAGCGCTCCTCGATCTCGCCCGGGAACGCGGCTTGTGGATTATCGCCGACGAAATCTATTCGCTGTTTCATTATTCAGGCAGCCGCGCGCCATCCTTTCTGGATGTGATGCAACCGGACGACCGCATTCTGTTCGTCAACAGTTTTTCCAAGAACTGGGCGATGACCGGTTGGCGGGTCGGCTGGTTGCGGGTTCACCCGGAACTCCAGCAGGTGTTCGAAAATCTGATCCAGTATTCCACTTCCGGCGTTGCGCAATTCATGCAGCGCGGCGCGGTCACAGCCCTCGACCAAGGCGACAGCTTCATCGCCGAGCAGGTCGCGCGTGCCCACAAGGCGCGCGATCTGGTCTGCAAGATTTTGCTCGATAACGGGCGCGTGCGCATGAGCGTGCCACAAGGCGCATTCTATGCGTTTTTCGCCGTGGATGGGGTCAGCGATACGCGCGCGGCAACTTTCGATATTATTGACAAGGCCAATGTTGGTTTGGCGCCGGGCACGGCGTTCGGTGCGGGAGGCGCCGGGCATTTCCGGCTTTGCTTCCACCGCCGTCTCGACCAGCTAGAGGATGCGGCTCACCGGCTGGCGGATTACTTGCGCGGGCTTCCTGTCTGAAAAGGCAGGGCAGCGCGGCCCGGTCACCGCGATGCTCATCTTTCCAAACGAGATGCAACAGGCGGATCAGCCGCCGGCTGTCGATGTCACCAGCGGGATGATCCGGCTGGTGCGCTGCTGTGCTGGGCGTTGGTCGGAAACAAACGGGATGCCGAGCGCTTCCCAGGTTTCGCGCAAGGCCGAAACCAACTCCCCGATCAGCGCGTCGGAATGGAATGGTGTCGGGGTGATGCGCAGACGCTCCGTGCCGCGCGGCACGGTTGGGTAGTTGATCGGCTGGATATAGATCCCATGCTTATCGAGCAGCCGATCACTGGCCTGTTTGCACAGTTCCGGATCGCCCACCAATAAGGGCACGATATGGGTTTGTGACGGCATCACAGGAAGACCGGCGGCAGCCAGGTGATCCTTTGTCACCTGGGCGCGCTGCTGATGCGCTTTACGCTCCACCTGCGACTGCTTCAAATGGCGGATCGAGGCCGTTGCGGCAGCGGCGATCGCGGGGGGCAGGGCGGTGGTGAAGATGAAGCCTGGTGCATATGAGCGCACGGCATCGATCACCGAGCGCGGACCGGCGATATAGCCGCCAAGCGTGCCGAAAGCCTTGGCGAGCGTGCCTTCTATGACATCGATCTCGCCTGCAAGATGGTCGCGATCCGTGATGCCGCCGCCGCGATTGCCATACATGCCCACCGCATGGACTTCGTCGATATAGGTCATCGCATTGTAACGCCGTGCCAGTTCGGCGATCTCGGCGATGGGGGCAATATCGCCATCCATGGAATAAACGGATTCGAACACGATCAGCTTGGCACGCTGCCGGGGTGCAACCGCCAGCAACTGTTCGAGATGCTTAAGATCGTTATGTCGAAACACCTTCTTGTCGGCGCCCGAGCGGCGAACGCCTTCGATCATCGACGCATGGTTCAGCTCGTCCGAAAGGATCAAACAATCCGGCAACAAGCGGGCTATGGTCGAGATAGAAGCTTCGTTCGAAACGAAACCGGAGGTGAAAACGAGGGCAGCCTCCTTGCCGTGCAGATCGGCGAGCTCACGCTCCAGCTCGACCAGCGGGTGATTGGTACCGGAAATATTGCGTGTGCCACCGGCACCGGAGCCCATGTTGCCAGCCGCCGTCTGCATGGCTGCAATCACATCGGGATGCTGACCCATGCCCAGATAATCATTGGAGCACCAGACGGTGATTTCGCGTGCCTGACCTTCCGAGCGCCAGATCGCGCGCGGAAACTCGCCCACAATACGCTCCAGGTCGGCAAACACACGATAACGCTTTTCAGCGTGGACCTGTTCGACCGCTTCTTCGAAAAACCGTTCGTAATTCATTCCATCCGCCTGTTCGGCCACCCGCTGACGCGGTTCTCCATCTATTCGGTGGTTGCCTAATGTATAAAGTGACGCGGAACGCGCGTAAACTTGTCGGGCTTGGTCATTTTGCCCCACGGTCACCATTGCCGATTTCGACGCCGCCGCTGGAAATATGCGAAGAAGCGCCGCGAGGTGATGTCGTCAGCTCATTCCATCTCATCCATGCGCTGGCGCAAATGATGTTTGAGCCGGTCGATTGCTTCTGCGTTCCATCCTTCGGGCGCAGTCACCGCGATCCAGGCATCGACATAATGCTCGGGTGCGTAAAGATGGCCGTGACCGAGCGGCGTGGTGGTCGCCAGCGCCATGTCGACGGCAAGCTGGAGGAATGTCACCGCCGGATACCAGCGCAGATAAGGGGAAACGTCGGGACCGCGCGGCTCGCGCATCCAGTCTGGCATGCGATAAAAGGAAGCCATCTCGAAAAAGGTGATCGGATCGCTGGCATATTGAAGATAGGCGAATCGAACCGGACCCCAGGGTGCCGATGCCACATCATAGCCG
>JAFAGL010000197.1 GCA_023422735.1 Pseudomonadota bacterium | reverse complement strand
CATCACAGCTATTTCAATCTGGGCGGAGTTGAAACTCTCTCCAGCGCAATGTCTCATCGATTGCAAATCGAGGCCGCGGAGTATCTGCCGTTGGGCCATGATCTGGTTCCCGAAGGTGCGCCACAGCCCGTTGCGGGCACTGCATTCGATTTCCGGACGCTGAAAGCAGCCAGTCTCGATCTACGGCGGGCTGAACCGCAGATGCGGGTTGCGAAAGGCTATGACCATTGCTTCTGCCTGTCGCGCAAAAGGCAAGCGCAACCGCGCTTGGTTGCGCGTTTGGACCATCCTCAAAGCGGCCGTCGCCTGGAGCTATTGACCGATCAGCCCGGTTTGCAGCTTTATTCAGGCAACATGCTGACGGGCGGGGTTGCGGGGAAATATAACCAGCTTTACCGGCAAGGCGATGCGATCTGCCTCGAACCGCAGGCCTGGCCTGATGCGCCGAACCGCCCGGATTTTCCAAGCGCGCGCCTTGATCCGGGCCAAACCTATCGCCATCGGTCGATTTATCGCTTTTCAGCCCAAATGCCGGCCTGACTTTCGAGCAACTATTCTGCGACAACGCCTGGCAACGTGCCGGGATCAAGCACCGACAAGACGCCCGGCAAAGAAGAAGAACCCCCGGGCGACGGAAGGATTTCCTCGATGAGTTGCGCGGCATGGGCGTTGCGCTCCCTGCCGCTGTCGGCGCCCAGGACCACAACAACCAAACGTCGCCCGCTGCGCGAAACGGACGTGGCGACATTATAGCCGGACGCGCGGATATAACCGGTTTTCAGACCGTCCACACCGGGAACATCTTCAACCAGCTTGTTGTGTCCGCGAATGAGCTTGCCGCGATAGCTGAATTGGGTCACCGAGAAATAGCGGTAATATTGCGGGAATTGGCGGCGCAACGCGATGGAAAGGGTAGCCATATCTTTTGCGGTCGTCACTTGAAGCGGGTCAGGCAAGCCCGACGCATTGCGGAAACGCGTGTCGCGCATCCCCAGCGAACGCGCTTTTTGCGTCATCATCTGCGCGAACCGGTCCTCCGATCCATTGCCGAGATACTCGCCGATCGCGCTTGCGACGTCGTTTGCCGAGCGCGTGATCAGTGCCTTGATCGCGGAATCCACATCAATGCCTTCGCCCGGTTTGAAACCTATTTTCGTGGGAGGCTTCGCAGCGGCCGACCGGGAAACCGGGATGACCGTCGACGTGTTGATGCGGCCCGCCTGCATCTGCTCGAACAGCATGTACAGCGTCATCATCTTGGTCAAAGATGCCGGAAAGCGCTGTGCGCTTTGATCGTGCCCATAGATCATTCGCCCGCTGGAAGCATCCACAACAATGGCAGCGTAGCGGTCTGAAGCCAGCGGGGGCGTCGTGACGCGTCCAGAAAACGCTGCAGACGACCCGCCGATAGAACTGCTGGTGCTGGTACACGCGCCAAGAGCAAGCGCGAGCGGGAAAAGAACTACGGCCGCAATGAAGCGGCGGAAAACTGGATGTCGCAAGAAAATCCTTCGGTGCGGTGCACCCGGTCTGTCATGGATGGACGATTGACTGCTCTTTGGTCGCATAGCAAGCTTGCGTCTGCAATGCGTCATTCAATGGGAAATTCGGTTGAGCGGGACGGCAAACCGCTTCCCCCGATAACCTGCTAAAACCACTCCAGTTTAGAATAGTTCTAAACAATTGATCTTATTGCTCTTTTTCCGTTCGCTGGTTGACAGGGGCTTAGGCAACTGACAAGAATAACGCTCAGTCGCGTTTTCTGACGCACCTTTGATGTCTGGGCCTTTAACCCGGTTGATTGGAGGAATTATGAGTTTCAGCATCGCGCTTCGGCGTGCGGCAATCGTGTGGTTAATTCACGAGCGGAGTGCTCGTTGATGCTGTCGCGGCTTGCCGATCTCAACGGTTACAACAATCCTTATTTCGACCGCGCGCCGGAAAAGCTGGTGCTCGAAGGATATCGGCGCATGATCGCCGGCTATGACACGGGCTCGATCGCGCCTTGGGAGTTGAGCTGGTCATTGTACCAGTCACTGCTGGGCGAGGCGCATGGCGCGCGCGCGATCACCGATTTGACCCTGTTTGTCCGCTCGCTTCGCAAATGCGCGTCATGCCCGCTGCGCGCGTTTCCGTTTGGAGCGCATCATGTTTCCCGCGAGGAAAGCCTCGCGCTCGGGCTTGTCGCCAGCCTCCAGCATGGCGATGACGAAACCGCTAAGCTTTGTGCAGCTGCAATGAGCTGCCCTTTGCGTTGTGGGGAACTCACACAGTCCGCACGGCCTCTCGCCAAGACCTTGTCCGAGCTGGATCACAAGCTGCTGCCGATACCGCGTCGGGCGATCGAAGATGTCATGACGCGGTCAAGCCGCGCCGCGACGACGATCCATTGAGGAGCGCTGCGATGACACCGAGAGTTGCAAAACTGACCGCCTTTGCTGCCACCACGGTGTTGACCGCAGCAGTTTTCCTGCTGCCGGCCAATGCCAGAAACGAACAATCGCGCCGCGATATGCCTGCTGCATCAGGCAAGGTCTCGATTGTGTCTTATTCATCCAAAGGACTTGCGGTCGATACCGCGCTGACGGGTGCGATCAACGGAATTTTTGATCAGGCACGCCCGCTTGAATGGATTTTTGTCGCTCTGAAAAGCCGGCCGGTCGGCCCGGTATCAGGGGATGCACGGTTGCCGCGCCAGGAGTTTCTCTGACCGGCTGGACTTTGGCCGGTATCGGCCTGGAAATACTGGTGATCGTTCAAGCTCCCGAGCGGTCACCGGCGTACCGAGGGCATCTGTTCCGCGACAGGTGCGACAGGGAAGTGGTGAAACGACATGCTTTTGTGCCATTGCAATATCCTGACCGAAAAGGACATCGAAACCGCAATCGTCGAATTGCTTGAGATCGACCCTTGGCAACTCATTGTGCCTGCGAAGGTTTACCACAGGCTCGCCAAGCGAGGCCGCTGTTGCGGCTGCTTCCCAAATGTGGTGGAAACGATCATTCGGGTTACCGAAAATTACCACGCGCGCACTGCAGGCGACGCGGGTGATGTCGTTTCACATCTCGATCGCGTACGCGGACTGCGCGATCAATTCGGGAGCAATCGCAATGAAGGGCGAACCACAAGTCATCGAGCGGCTTAACGAGGCATTGTTCCTCGAGCTCGGCGCAGTCAATCAGTATTGGCTGCATTATCGTCTTCTCGATGACTGGGGCTTCAAGAAGCTCGCCAAGAAGGAGCGCGAAGAAAGCATCGAGGAGATGCACCACGCCGACAAGATCATCGAGCGCATCATTTTCCTCGAAGGTCATCCGAACCTCCAGAAGGTCGGCCCCTTGCGCATCGGCCAGAACGTCAAGGAAGTGCTCGAAGCCGATCTGGCTGGCGAATATGACGCCCGCACGTCCTACAAAAAGTCGCGCGAAATCTGCCATGATGCCGGCGATTACATTTCGATGAAGCTGTTTGAAGAGCTGATGGCCGACGAGGAAGGTCATATCGATTTCCTCGAAACACAGCTCGAATTGCTTGGCAGCATCGGCGATGAACGTTACGGTCAGCTGAATGCTGAGCCGGCAAACGACGCGGAATAATTTCACCTTTCCTTGGGGTGAAGAAACCCGCGCTGGCTGGCAATATTGCCTTTCGCATTTGGCTCGAAAGGTTTGCCAAGCAGGCCTTTGCACTGTTAACGGCAGGTCATGATCGACCTGCCGCCGCTACCTGTAAAAGCCGTCCTGCCCGAGCTGTCCCAAACGCTTCAACGATGCGCTTCGGCAGTTCTCGTGGCGCCACCGGGAGCCGGCAAGACGACGCTCGTGCCGCTTGCTTTGCTTGAAGCGCCGTGGCGGGGCGATGGGCTTATTCTGCTTCTGGAACCGCGCCGTCTGGCTGCGCGGGCCGCCGCACGACGCATGGCCTCCTTGCTGGGCGAGGAGCCGGGCCAGACCGTGGGCTATGCGATGCGCATGGACAGCCGGCGATCGGCGGCCACACGCATTCTGGTGGTCACCGAAAGCATCCTGTCGCGAATGATCCTGGACGATCCGGAGCTCACCGGCATTGCCTGCATCCTGTTCGACGAATTCCACGAACGCTCGCTCGATGGCGATTTCGGGCTCGCACTGGCGCTCGACGTGCAAAATGCCTTGCGCTCGGATCTGCGCCTCCTGGTGATGTCGGCAACGCTGGATGGCGCGCGCGTTGCGGCGCTGCTTGGCGATGCGCCTGTGCTGCAAAGCGAAGGTCGCGCCTTTCCTGTCGAAACGCGCCATATGCCGCGCGATCCCAATGAGCGCATTGAGGATGCGGTCGCAAAAGCCGTTCGCGCAGCCCTCGTTGAAGAAAGCGGCAGCATCCTTGCCTTCCTGCCCGGCCAGCGCGAGATCGAACGCACCGCCGAGCGGCTCGACCGCTTGCCGGAAACGGTGGATGTGATGCCGCTTTATGGCGCGATGGAAGGGCGCGCGCAGGACCTTGCCATTCGCCCGGCGGGTGCTGGCCGGCGCAAGGTGGTGCTGGCGACGGCGATCGCTGAAACCTCCATTACGATCGATGGAGTTCGGGTCGTTATCGACAGCGGGCTGGCGCGCGTGCCGCGCTACGAGCCGTCTTCGGGGCTGACGCGGCTGGAAACCGTGCGCGTTTCGCGCGCATCTGCCGATCAGCGCGCCGGTCGTGCGGGCCGAACCGAGCCCGGTGTCGCCATTCGGCTCTGGCATCAGGGCCAGACTGCGGCCTTGCAGCCTTTCACGACACCTGAAATTCTTGAAGCCGACCTTTCTGGCCTGTTGCTCGATTGCGCAGCTTTTGGCGTTGCCGACCCGGCAAAGCTGGCTTTTCTCGATCAACCACCGGCGCCAGCTCTTGTTGAAGCACGCGCGTTGCTCGCTTCGCTGGATGCGTTGGACGCTCAGGGCAGATTGACCGAAACAGGGGCTGCCATGCGCAAACTGGCACTGCCGGTTCGTTTGGCGCATATGGTCACCCAATCGGCAGAACAGGGCGAGGCGCTGGCGGCAGCCGAGCTTGCCGTAGTCTTGACGGAGCGCGGCCTTGGCGGTACCGGCGTCGATCTCGATGCGAGGCTGCAACGCTTTCGCGCTGATCGGTCGCTGCGCGCCCAAACCTCGCGGCAACTTGCAAAACGATTGGCGCAAGCCGTTTCGTCCGAAGTCAATTCCGTTGCGAACAGCGATCCGGGCAGGCTCTTGTTGCATGCCTGGCCTGATCGCATTGCCAAAGCGCGCGGCGAAACCGGCCGCTTCCTGCTTGCCAATGGGCGAGGTGCGACACTGGAAGCGACGGATCGCTTGGCGCGGTCAACCTTTCTTGTTGTCGCTGATCTTCAGGGTGCGGCTCAAAATGCACGGATCGCTGCTGCGGCGGAAGTTGACGAAACGACCATCCGTTCGGCGCTGGGCCATCGCATTGAGCGCCAAACGATCAGTCAGTTCGATCCGGAACGTCGCGCCGTACGCGTCAAGGAAACCGAAAAACTGGGCGCGATTATCCTGTCCGAGCGATTGTTGCCGGCACCGACCGGTCCGCAGGCGGACGCCGCCATTCTGGACGCTTTGCGCAGCAATGGCCTCGATCTGCTTCCATGGAGCGAGAAGGCCACCACGCTTCGGCAGCGTCTGTTCTGGCTGAACAAGGCAATCGGATCGCCCTGGCCGGATGTGTCGGACCAGGCGCTGCTCGACGGTCTTGAAACCTGGCTTCTTCCCTTTCTGCAGGGCGATGCTGCGTTCGCGCGAGTGCCAGC
>JAFAGL010000186.1 GCA_023422735.1 Pseudomonadota bacterium | reverse complement strand
CGCTTCCTGACCGGCGGGGCGCAGGTGGCCCTGCTCGACCGTAACGCGGAAGCTCTTGCTGCTTTGCCGCAGCAGCCCGGTCTCCACGTCATCGCAGTCGATCTCGCCGACGCGGATGCAGTCCGTGCGGCCGTTGATCGCGGAGCCAGCGCAATGGGCGGGCTGGACGGCGTCGTGAATTCTGCCGGGCTCGATCTGCGTGAGCCCATCGAAACCATGTCCGACGCCGACTGGGACCGCCTCATGGCGGTGAACCTGACCGCGCCCATGCTCGTTTGCCGTGCCGCGATGCCGCATCTGCGGGAAGCCGGTGGCGGCAGCATCGTCAATGTCTCGTCGGGTGCAGGCCTTCAGCCGTTGAAGCACCGCACCGCTTATTGCGCTTCGAAGGCCGGGCTGCAGATGTTTTCCAAGGCACTGGCGCTCGAGGCCGCAGAATTCGGTGTACGAGTTAACGTCGTTTGCCCCGGCGCGGTCGAAACCGAGCTTTTCCGGTCGTCGCTGCCGACTGACAATCCAGAGCCTGCATTGCAGGCCGTACGCGACCGCTATGCGCTTGCCCGCATTGCCGAGCCCGACGAGATTGCGGCCGCGATTGCTTTTCTTGTCAGCCGTGATGCTTCCTACATGACCGGCACGGCCATCGCCGTCGATGGCGGCCGCACCTTCCATTGAAAGAGCAACCAGCATGATATGCCCCGACCGTTTCAAGAACCGCACCGTTATTGTGAGCGGTGGGGGCGGGGGCATAGGGGCCGGCATCGCGAAGCGCTTTTTGCTTGAAGGTGCGCGCGTCGCGGTCGTCGATCTGCGCACGGCCGATCTCGTTGCCGAACTGGGCGACGCTCATGCGGGGCGGCTGATCGCGATCGATGGCGACTGCACCGATGCGACCGTTCTCGAAGCTTTCCATGCCAGGGTCGTCTCTGAATTTGGCCCGGTCGATGTGCTGGTCAACAATGTCGGCCAAAGCGGCCGCGAGCGCTCGGCGCCTTTTCACGAATCCAGCGAGGAGGTCTGGCGCTTCGTGATGGAGGTCTCGCTGTTCAGCGCGATGCGCTTGTCGCGGCTTGTTGCCGGCAGCATGCGGGAGCGCGGGGGGCGGATCGTCAACATGGCGAGCGATGCAGCCTTCGTCGGCGATGCCGGCCTGACCGATTATGCCGCCGCCAAGATGGGCATAGTCGGCTTCACCCGGTCACTCGCCCGCGAACTGGCGCCGCACGGCGTGACGGTGAATGCGGTGGCGCCCGGCGCCATCCGCACGCGCGCACATGACACGATGCCGACCGCCGTCATCGACCGCATCAAGGCGAATACGCCGGCCGGTTTTGTCGGGGAGCCTGAGGACGTGGCGGCGAGCGTTGCGTTTCTTGCCAGCGAAGAAGCACGTTTCATCACCGGCCAGAGCCTGCTGATCGACGGCGGCCGCTGGATGATTTGAGGAGGATTTGTGATGACCGAAATTGCCGACCTTTCCGCCGTCGAACTTTCCAGCCAACTCCGTTCAAAGGCGCTTTCGCCGGTAGAAGTGACCGACGCGATCCTCGCCCGCATCGATGCGCGCGCCGACCTGAACGCATTCATCACCATCACGGCCGACGAGGCGCGCGCCGAAGCAAAAGCTGCGGAAGCGAAACTCATGGAAGGCAGCGAACTGCCGCCATTGTTGGGCATTCCCTATTCGGTGAAGGACCTTGTCAACACGGCGGGTGTACGCACCACGATGGGATCGAAACTCTTCGAAACCAACGTACCGAAGGAAGACGGGGTCGCTGTTGCCCGCGCCCGTGCCGCCGGTGCGATCCTTGTCGGCAAGAACACGACACCGGAATTCGGCCATGTTCAATCGGCGACATCGCCGCTTTTCGGGCGTACGCTGAACCCGATCGACCCCACCGTGACGCCCGGCGCGTCCAGCTCAGGCGCCGCAGTTGCGGTTGCGGCCGGCATGGGGCCGATCGCGCTCGGCACCGATGGCGGCGGCTCGATCCGCATCCCTGCCGCCTGCTGCGGCGTCGTCGGCTTCAAGGCTACGCTCGGCGTCGTGCCGCACCTGCAACTACCCGACCTCTTCGGTGCAAACTCCTATGTCGGACCGATGGCGCGCAACGTGGCGGATGCAGCGCTGCTGTTCGAGGCCATTGCCGGTCCGGACCCGCGCGACCCCTATGGCCAGGCAGCCCGCCAGCTGCACGAGACCGGCAACGTCTCGCTGAAGCGCCTGCGCGTCGCCTATATCGCCAATGGCGGTGCGCGCGTCGAGCGCGAGGTGGCGGCGATCACGAAGCGGTCCGTCGAGAAACTGGCAGGCGAGGGGGCGCTGGTCGAGGAAGCAGAGATGGACTTCAAGTCCTACGAGCCGGTTTTCCTCACCATGCTGCGTGTCGGCCTGGCAGCTCGCACCGGTCCGGCCGTGAAAGGCCGCGAGGACATGGTTGCGAAGTCATTGGTGGACATCATCGCGCTCGGTGAGAAATACACCGGCGTCCAGCTATCGCAAGCCACGAACGCCCGCACCGTCCTTTTCAACCAGTTCCAGCAGCTCTTCGAGCGTTTCGATGTCATTGTCTCGCCGACACTGACCGCCCCGCCGCTGCCGATCGATATGGATCCGAGCGGCGACATTATCATTGATGGCCACAACGAAGGCACCGTACGCGGTGCCTGGTATCCGTTCACCTATCCGCAGAACCTGACGGGCCATCCCGCGATCTCCATTCCCTGCGGGAAGACCTCGAAAGGCTTGCCGCTCGGTCTGCAAATCTGCGCGCCCTGGTATCGGGATCGGCAATTACTGAAAATCGCAAGTGAAGCGGAAGACGTCTTTTCCGGCTGATTTATTCGGCAGCATCCCGATGTGCTTCATCCGGCGCATCGGGATTGCCCGGCGCGGTTTCGCAGCCGAAATCGGGAAAGGCCAGAACCCGCAAGCCGTGAAAATCCGTGCGAACCACAAGCAGGCCGCGTTCCTCGAAATAGCTCAGCAAGCGCCGCGCCCGCCGTGGCGAATGGCTCCCATAAGCGCGCGCCAAGGTGGCATCAGACGGGCAGGGCGATTGTTGGATGGCCGCTCGTGCCAAAAGCAGGAACACACCTTGCAAATCATCAGGCAAAGTTTCGGAAAGGGACAGGGCGGTGGCCCAGGCCTCACCTCCGGATGTCTCGTCCACGCCGGCGCGCGCAACCGCAAGCCTGCGTCGAAAGCCCGATAGCGAGAGCGGTTCGCCCGGCACGCGGCGAATGCGGCATCGCACGAGAAAATCCTGATAAAGCACTGCATCCGTGCGAAAAGCTGCGTCGGGGTCCTCGATGATCTCACGCAGGACATTGTCGATGCCTGCTTCACGCTCGGCCTCGTCGATGATCGCAAAAACCGGTTCGGCCGGTGGCTCGGGCGCGGGACGCGGCTTCGCGAGTTGGGCCATCAGGTCGGCAGTGGGGATCGGTGTGGGGGGCGGGCGTTTGATGATCGGCATCGCCTCGTCGGGACCGGGCGTGAAGATCAAATCCCGCGCATCTTCCGAAGCTTCCGGCAAGGGCATGAGCTTCGGGCTGCTTGAGCGGGCTGAGGTTTCCACGGCGCCGATCGTCACATTCAATGGGCGCCGCGATAAGGCCGGGCCGAGCGCAACGAAATGGCCGCGCGCGAGGTCGCGAAACTGTTCGGATTGTCGCCGGTCCATGCCCAGAAGATCTGCGGCGCGGGCCATGTCGATATCGAGAAAGATGCGGCCCATGAGGAAGTTGGAAGCTTCCGCGGCAACGTTCTTGGCGAGCTTGGCGAGACGCTGGGTCGCGATCACGCCGGCCAATCCGCGTTTTCGTCCGCGACACATCAGATTGGTCATCGCGCCGAGCGACAATTTGCGCGCTTCGTCGGACACTTCTCCGCCGACGGCGGGCGCGAAAAGCTGTGCTTCATCCACCACGACAAGCACGGGATACCAGTAATCGCGATCGGCGTCGAACATGCCGCCCAAAAAAGCCGCCGCCGCACGCATCTGCTGTTCGACGTCGAGCCCTTCGAGGTTGAGAACCACGGAGACCCTGTGTTCTCGCACGCGCCCGGCGATGCGCGTCAGCTCAGTTTCAGTGCGCGCGGCATCCACAACCTGATGTCCGAACTTGTCGGCAAGCGTAACGAAATCGCCTTCAGGATCGATAATACATTGCTGTACCCATGGCGCGCTTTGTTCAAGCAGACGGCGCAAAAGGTGAGATTTGCCGGAGCCGGAATTGCCCTGCACAAGAAGGCGTGTTGCCAAAAGCTCCTCGAGATCCAGCTCCGCAGCGACACCACGGGCTGCAACGCCCATGTTGATATTGACCTTCATGCGACACCCTTTCGTTCGAAGGTCTTAGCATCGCAGATGGGACGAGGCGAAGCGTTGCGGTGAGATTCCCACAGGCTGGGCAGCAAGCTGCTGACGACAGACTGACGCATGCAACATCAGCCTGTCGTTGCATGCCTTATTCGGCAGCTTCCGCGTAGTCCTCCATCGGCGGGCAGGAGCAAACGAGGTTGCGGTCGCCGTAAACATTGTCCACGCGGTTTACCGGTGACCAGTATTTATCAACCCGGAAGGCACCGGGCGGATAGCAGCCCTGCTCGCGCGTATAGGGCCGATCCCACTCGCCGACGAGATCTTCCACCGTATGCGGCGCGTTTTTCAGCGGGTTGTTCGTCTTGTCCATGCGGCCGTCCTCGATCGCCCGCGCTTCTTCACGGATCGCCAGCAAGGCGTCGCAGAAGCGGTCGATCTCGGCTTTGGTCTCGGACTCCGTCGGCTCGATCATCAGCGTGCCGGCAACCGGCCAGCTCATGGTCGGCGCGTGGAAACCGCAGTCGATGAGCCGCTTGGCAACATCATCCACGGTGACGCCGGCAGACACATTCAGCGGGCGCGTGTCGATGATGCACTCATGCGCCACGCGACCGGCTTCCGACTTGTAAAGCACGTCATAAGCGCCCATGAGACGAGCCGCGATATAGTTGGCATTGAGGATCGCCACCTTCGTCGCTTGGGTCAGACCCTCGCCACCCATCATGAGGCAGTAAGCCCATGAGATTGGCAGGATCGAAGGCGAGCCGAAAGGCGCGGCAGACACCGCACCTTCGCGACCATCCGATTCCGGATGCCCCGGCAGATAGGCTGCCAGATGCGACTTCACGCCGATGGGGCCCATGCCCGGGCCGCCGCCGCCATGCGGGATGCAGAAGGTCTTGTGCAGGTTGAGATGGCTGACATCGGAGCCAACATCGCCGGGCCGGGCAAGACCAACCATGGCGTTCATGTTGGCGCCGTCGAGATAGACCTGCCCGCCATGCTCATGCGTGATCGCACAGATCTCGCGCACCGTTTCCTCGAACACGCCATGTGTGGAGGGATAGGTGATCATGCAGCAGGAAAGGTTTGCTGCATGCTGCTCCGCCTTGGCGCGGAAATCTGCGAGATCGACATCGCCGTTTTCCATGGCCTTGACCGGCACAACCTTCATACCCGCCATCTGGGCGGATGCCGGGTTGGTGCCATGCGCGGAGCTCGGGATCAGGCAGACATCGCGATGCGTATCGCCATTGGCGATGTGGTAATTGCGGATTGTCAAGAGCCCCGCATATTCGCCCTGCGCGCCGGAATTCGGCTGCATGGAAATCGCATCATAGCCCGTGACCTTGCACAGCTTGTCCGAAAGATCATCGATCATCTCCTTGTATCCGCGCGCCTGATCGGCAGGAACAAAGGGGTGGATGTCGGAAAATTCCGGCCAGGTGATCGGCAGCATTTCCGCCGTCGCATTCAGCTTCATGGTGCAGGAGCCGAGCGGGATCATG
>JAFAGL010000184.1 GCA_023422735.1 Pseudomonadota bacterium | reverse complement strand
CTTCTCCACATTGGTGAGGAGTTCCGCCGTGTTTTCAGCCACGTAGATCTTGTAATCCGACAAGGGGCCAACGAGGTCGAGGCTCGCATCCTGCGCGAATGAGGCGGTGCCCCAGCCGGCCAGAACGGCGACGATAGCAGCCTTGGAAGCGGTATGTCTGAACATGGTTTTTAGTCCTCTCCTGGTCTAGTTCTGAAGTTCAAAATCATGCTGCACGGCCCGAACAAGGGCCGATCCGAGATAATCCTGCGCGTCGCGCACGCCGGGCAGCACGAAGAAATATCCGCCGCCGACAGGCTTGATATATTCTTCCAGCGGCTCGCCACTCAGCCGCTCCTGAACCGCGATGAAGCCTTTGCGCAGATCGGCCTGGTAACAGATGAAAAGCAGGCCCTGATCGAGCTGGCCCGAACTGGTGACGCCGTTGGAATAATTGAATGGGCGGCGCAAAATGAGATTGCTCCGGCTGGATTGCGTGCGCGGATTTGCCAGTCTGATATGCGCGTTCAAGGGCGTGCGCGCGCCATCGGGATCGGCCACGAAATCCGGCACATCGCGCTCATTCGCGACATCCGGTCGATCCAGCGGCGCACCACTGATCTTGCGCCGGCCGATGAACTTCTCCTGCTCGATCAAAGGCGCGCGATCCCACCGCTCGACGAAATTGCGGATGAGACGCACCACCTGAAACGTGCCTCCACGCATCCATTCGGGCGTTTGGTGCCCATCAACCCAAACAAGACGATCCATTTCCGCTTCATTGTTGGAATCGGGATTGGCGGAACCATCGCGAAAGCCCAGGAAATTGCGTGCGCTCGGCGTGTTGCCATCGGCATCCGGCGCGCTTGGCGGCACGCTGCCTTCCTGCATCCATCTCAAAACCAGAAATTCCGACAAGGATTTGAGCACGTCGCGCAGCGCGTGAAGATTGGTGTCATGAAGATTGGCGCTGAACTGGATCGACAGGTCGCCATGACAGCGCTTCGCATCCAGCGCATCATTGGGAAACTGTGTCATGCGCTCCAGCCCCGGCGGATAATGGTCGGAAAGCCAGGCATATTTCCTGAACAGAGCGTCCCCCAAGGCGACCGTGATGGTCAAACCATCGGGTTCGATCACGGGGCCAAGCAGGCCGGAATCGCTGGGTGGCATCAGCGGATCGCGTTCGGGCACAGCGCCCCCCTGGGTGAGAAAGCGCGCGCGCTCCGTCAAGCGACGCAGCATGGTTTCGAAATCTTTCGGCGACGACAAGACAGTCGCAAAACTGGCGACGAGACCCGCTGCGGGGCGAGGGGTGGTGACGCCTGCCTGGTGCACACCATGGAACGGGATGGCGGCGTGCTGATCGGATTCCACCTTCGGCGCGTCGCTGACCTGCGGGGGAGGGGACGACGCTTCGGCACGCACCGTTTTTAGCGCAGCCAGGCTACCAAGAGTGGTGCCGCCCAGGCCGATCAGCAGCCGACGGCGATTGACGCCAAAACTCTGATCTGCGCCGGAACTCATTTCAGGACGTTCCCAGGACATTCGGGAGCTTGGCAAAATCATCCGCAAGTCTGGCGAAGGCCGCGGCAAGCGCCTTGCGCTCGGCCTCGCCGACCTGATCGTAAGTCGGGAAGGTTTCAGGTGTGCCGAACGTCTTGAAAGCGGCATCCACGTGATCGAGATCGACACCGAGCGCGGCTTGCAGATCTGGCGCGACATCTGCCAAAAGCGGATCGAACAGCGTTTTGAGCTTGCGCAGGCTGGCAGCGCTTTGCGCAAACTCGCCAAGATCGGTCTGCGCATAGGTGTTTTCGCCCGAAGGAATCTGCGTATCGGCAAGAAGCCGCGCCATCTCTGCCGGGGCCGACATCAGCACGGTGGGATCGATCGCCAATTCCTTCAAGCGTGCTTGAAGTTGTTCCAGATCCGCAACCAAGGCGTCGGCGACGGGCAAAAGACCGTCAATGCTGTTTTCCTTGAACAACCCGTATTCGAGGCGATGATAACCGACAAAGCCCGGATCTTGTTCGCGCGCATCGAGATAAAGGGGCAACGGGTCGATGCGGTTTTCCAGATCCGAAATCCGGTAAGCGAGCGGTTCTATCTGGCGATATGGAAGCCGCGCCGCGATCCAGGCTGTTTTCGCGGCCTCAATGTCGCTACCGGCAATGGCATCGCGAAGTTTCTTCGCCGCGGCTACCGCTTTGCTCGCACCCATGATCGTGCTGACGCGATATTCCGACAAGGGTCCGAGGAACCGGCGGATCGTCACCTCGCCGGCAGCCGTGGTCGCTTCATCAGAAGGAAGAACATGCAGCGTGCCGCGCGGATTGCTCAAAAGCCCGCAACCCATTTGGTAGTCGCCGGGCCGCAGCTGGACGGTCAGTGTCTGGCGGAAACCCGGCGCGATGTTCTCGCGTTCGGCCACGACGAATACGCCATCGAGGATTTCCCACTCGATCGGACGATCCGAATTGTTCACGATCTCGAAGCTTCTTTGTCCGCCGGGAACTGTGAGTTCGTTCGGCACGCAGCCGTCGCGAACAATGGTCATCACCGCATCGAAAGCCGTGTTCTGCGCGGTCGCCAGATTGAGGCGGGACGCGTAATAGAAAGCGCCGCCGCCAGCGACCGCCAAAAGCGCCGATGCGACCAGGGCAATCTTCAAGTAAGTGCGGCTGGGCTGGGCGGGATTGGACATCGGGCGCATCAGGAGCTTGTTGCAGGGGCGGCAACTGCCGGCCGAACAGGGCGCAGATATAAGTACAGCGCGATGCAAAGGAAGATCACGTAGATTGCCGCTTCCCCCAGCGTTGGCGCATCACGATAGCCGAGCAATCCGGAAAGGACGGTCCCAAGCGGGCTGGTTTCGGGCAAAATCGCGCTCAGATCATAGAGCGGGCTTTGCAAAAAGTTCCAGATGCCTGCCTCATGCAGCGCTTTGAGACTGCCTGCGAGAAGACCGGCAGCGACGAAAATGAGCAACACGCCGGTGATGCGGAAAAAGCTGGCGAGATCGATGCGAACCGCGCCGAGATAGATGCCATAGCCG
>JAFAGL010000179.1 GCA_023422735.1 Pseudomonadota bacterium | reverse complement strand
GGTTGTGAGATGTCAACCGGGGGGTGCCTGCGAGTATAAAATAATTTGTAAACTCGCACCAAGGGGATAAAAACAATAGAAGGAACCGGAAAATGCGTGTGAAGACATTAATCATGGCGGCTCTGCTCGCTGCATCTTCGTTACTGACGCCAAGCGGGATGGTCCATGCCGAGGACATGATCCATTCTCTCTTCTGACCGCCCCGGTTTATGATCAGCGCGTTGTTCAGGCGATCCAGCTCAACCGCATCCGCTGGACTGGCGAGTAAGCCTTCCCCGCCGGATCCGATCCATGTTCGGATCGGGCATTTCGAGAGCGGGAGCCCCTGAGGACATGTACTCGCAAACGTTTAAAGGTTAAGACGCGCAGATTCTGCGCCCCCTCGGACGCAGATTTTTTACTTAGTTGAGTTTGATCGATAGAGTTATTGATGGATATTGCTGAGAACCGACCTCTTGCGCTTGATGACGCAGCGCTCGCCCAACTTTTCATCGAAGCGCGTACGCATAATGGTTGGAATGACCAGCCCGTCGACGACACTCTTCTCCACCGCTTGTACGAGCTGACGGCAATGGGTCCGACATCGGCGAACTGCGAGCCGGCTCGTTTTGTTTTCGTGCGCACACCGGAAGGCAAGGATAAGCTTCGCCCGGCTTTGTCGGCTGGCAATCTTGAAAAAACCATCTCGGCACCGGTGACGGTGATCGTCGCCTACGATACCGAATTCTTTGAGAAGCTTCCCTCACTCTTCCCGCATGGCGATGCCCGCTCCTGGTTTACATCCAGTCCGTCTCTTGCCGAAGAAACTGCTTTTCGTAACTCGTCGATGCAGGCCGGATATATAATCATGGCCGCCCGAGCACTTGGTCTCGACACGGGACCGATGTCAGGATTTGACAAAGCAAAAGTGGACGACGCGTTCTTCGCCGGCACAACATGGCGATCAAATCTTCTGATCAATCTCGGCTATGGCAACCCCACGAAACTGTTTGGTCGCTTGCCGCGTTTGCCCTTCGAAGACGCCTGCAAAATGGTTTAAGGCAAGCTATCGATCCAATGTCCTCAGTTTCGCAAAACGCGCCTGATATCAGTACAGCCAAGCTTTCTGAAGATCATCGTCTCAAATTTCGCAATGCCATGGCTCACATGGCTGCCGCTGTAACGATCGTGACCACGGACGGAGAAGGCGGACTTGCCGGATTTGCGGCAACAGCGGTGTGTTCGGTATCGGATACACCACCGACCCTACTCATCTGCGTCAACAAGCGCTCCTCAGCCTATACAGCGGTGATCGCCAATCAGGTCGTTTGCGTGAACGTGCTTGATGCTGCCCATGCAGATCTTAGCCGTTTGTTCGGGGGGCGAACGCCGGTAGAAGAACGATTTGCCGCCGCGAACTGGAAGGTATTGCAAACAGGGGCTCCGAGCCTTGAAGGCGCCCTCGTATCGCTGGATTGTCGCATCAAGCAAACGGTAGATGCGTCAACGCATCAGGTTCTCTTCTGCGAAGTGTTGGAAATTGTCGGACCACAGAAGGCTCAGGCCCTCGTTTATTTCGACCGCAACTACCATTCAATTTAGCGCGCTAGATTTTTAGTTTTCGGCCCGGCTTCCCAAGCGCGGGCACCCAAATATCCTCATTCCGTTGCGCCTTAATTATAAGCGCTGTCTTTCGTTGACACCTTTTTGGGCAGTGCTATGGTTTTCCAATCAATTCATTTGTGGGAAGGCACCAGAATGGCCAACGATAATTTGCTGTCGCGACGCACAGTGCTCGCGTCGGGGCTCGCACTCGGCGTCACCGGACTCATTCCTGCCTCCCGCGCTGCTGCTCCGCTTAAGGTTGCGGGTATTCACGCCTCACCGGTGGAGAATGCTTGGAATTCCTGCCTTCACAAGGCTCTTCAGGATGCCGCCAACGAAGGTGTTATCGAATATGTCTTCTCGGAAGGCGTGTCGGGAACCGATTATGCACGCGCGATGAGGGAATACGCCGAACAGGGCAACAAATTGATTATCGGCGAGGCCTATGCCGTGGAGCGCGAAGCCCGGCAGGTCGCCGCCGATTATCCGGATACAGCCTTCGTGCTTGGCTCTAGCGGTGAAGAAGCAGGAGATAATTTCGGGGTATTCGGAACGTGGAATTTTGACGGTGCCTACCTTGCCGGGATGCTTGCCGGTAAAATGACCAAGTCGAATATTGTCGGCTCCGTCGGCGCAGTCCCAATTCCCGAAGTCAACATGCTCATCAACGCGTTTGCTGCGGGCGTGAAGGCTGTGAACCCTGAAGCCAAGCATCTTTGCTCCTTCATCGGCACCTTCTTTGACCCGCCCAAGGCGCGCGAAGCAGGTTTGGCGCAAATAGACGCTGGCGCCGACATCCTGTTCGGCGAACGTATCGGCACTGCCGATGCTGCCAAGGAACGGGGTATCAAGGCAGTGGGCTCACTGATTGACTATACGCCGCGCTACCCTGACACCGTGTTTGCAAATGCAATCTGGAATTTCCGTCCGATCCTTGACGCCGCGATCGCCGATGCGGCTGCGGGCAAGCCGGTCGGCAAGAATTACACTGCATTTGGCCTCATGAAGGAGGGTGGCAGTGACATCGCATTCGTTGATGGATCGGCGCCATCGGAAGCTGTTACCGAAATGGAGAAGGTGCGGGAACAGATCAAGGCCGGCACATTCGAGGTGCCCCAGGACACCTCCGAGCCAAAGTAGTTTCCCTTTAGAATGATCAAAGACGCCACCGATCTGGCTGCGGAGATCCGCAACGGCCGATTATGGGCCAGCCAAGTCATGGAAGCGTCTTTGGCATGTGCCGAAACTCAAACCGAGCTTGGCGCGATTGCTCATCTCGACAAGTCGATGGGAAGGGTCACGGCGGCTGCGATCGACCGGATGCGTTTAGCCGAGCCTGAGAGGTTCGCGCAGCTGCGCTTTGCAGGTGTGCCTTCGCTTGCGAAAGATCTCGGCGGGCCTTTCAGTGGTCTTCCCGTCGCCGCCGGATCGGTTCTGTTTGAGCGCGGGCAAAGCGACGCCGATTCCGACCTCGCCGAGCGCTTCCGGGCGCTCGGGCTCTGTTTCTTTGGATTAACCACAACGCCCGAATTCGGTTTGTCACTCACCAGTGAGCCCAGAATGGGCCCGCTTTGCCGGAATCCGCTCGACGTTTCGCGCACGGCCGGTGGCTCTTCCGGCGGAGCGGCGGCAGCCGTTGCAGCTGGCATCGTTCCTCTGGCTCACGCGACTGACGCGGGTGGTTCGATCAGGGTTCCCGCCGCCTGCTGTGGCCTAGTTGGCTTGAAGCCCGGACGCGGGACGATGCCTGCCGGTCCTTCTTTCGGAAATCATCTTGGAGGTATTGCCTCTGAATTAGCGATCTGCAGGTCGGTGCGCGATGCGAGTGCACTTTTTGAAGCGCTCCACGGAAGCGCAAGAGGGCCCTTTGCCGAGCCTGAGATCGAAGCCGCCGACGCTCACAAACTGCGAATCGGCTATTTACTGGATACTGGAAAAGAAACGCCAACAGACGCTGACCGAGTTGAAGCAATCGAAGCGGCAGCAAAAGCCCTTGAAGCGGACGGGCATAGGCTGATCAAGCTGGATTGGGCTGCGTTCGAGGCAGCGGTGAAAACCAGTGGCAAAGTATTCGGTGACATCATCGCTGCCAATCTCGCTGAACTCGTTGGCGCACTTGGCCTTGATGTCGAACGAGCCGAACCCATAACGCAGACCTTTGTTCAGCGCGGGCAAACTCTTGCTGCAGTCGAACTTTGGTCTTCATTAAACAGTGCAGTGCTTGTCAGTCGCGACATGTGGGCTCTTTTCGACGCGGTCGACTGCGTGCTAACGCCCATGCTGTCATCTGCACCGCTGCCGATCGGCTCATTTCCAGTGGATGGAAACGACATAGATCTTCATCTGGCGCGCATGGCGAGCTTTGCGCCGCTGGCGTCACTTGCAAATATTTCGGGTATCCCAGCTTTGACCCTCCCCTTTGGATCGGATGCAGACGGCCTCCCCCTCCCCGTTCAGCTGCTGGCACCAATGGGTCGGGAAAGGCGCTTGCTGGCGTTGGGAGCAAAACTTGAGAAGCAGGAGCGCTGGCAACACCGATTTTCCATCGCAGGGTTTGCGGAATGACGAAGCCCGTTCTCGAAATATCATGCGTCAGCAAGAAATTTGGTGACAAGCTGGCCAATGACGCTGTGTCACTGAGCCTTGCAAAGGGCGAGATCATCGCACTTCTCGGCGAGAATGGGGCCGGGAAGACGACTTTGATGAACATGCTGTTTGGCCACTACGTGCCGGATGCGGGACACATCTTGATCGAGGGCAAGGAGCTCCCGCCCGGCAAACCAAGCGCGGCGATCAGCGCCGGCGTCGGGATGGTGCATCAGCATTTTTCACTGGCCCCCAATCTCAGCGTTCTTGAAAACATCATGACCGGCACCGAGAGCCTTTGGTCGCTTCACTCGGATACTTCTGCCGCCCGCAGAAAACTCGAGGAAATCTCCGAGCGGTTTGGGCTCGCGGTCGACGCGGATGCGCGTCTCGGTGATCTTTCGATTGGTGAGCAGCAACGTGTCGAGATTCTAAAGGCGCTTTACAACGATGCGCGAATTCTCATTCTCGATGAGCCCACAGCCGTGCTGACCAAACATGAGGCTGAACGGCTTTTCGTCACGCTGAAGGAAATGGCACGCGAAGGGCTGTCGATCATATTTATTTCGCACAAGCTCGATGAGGTCATGACCACCGCTGACCGCATTGTCGTTTTGCGAGGTGGAAAGGTGGTGTCCGAACGAGCCTCAAGCGAAACCAACAAGACCGAACTCGCTGAACTCATGGTCGGTCGGCGCGTGGCACGTCCCGTACGCGAGAAATCAAAACCGGGCGAGACTATTCTGGAAGCTGCGGCTCTTACCGTAGAGCAAGATGGCGTCGAGCGTCTAAAATCAATAGATTTTCACCTGCGCGCTGGGGAAATTCTCGGCATTATCGGTGTTTCCGGTAACGGACAAACCACGTTGGCACATCTCTTGTCCGGGATGGTTGCTCGCACGTCGGGTGATCTTCTCCTGTTCGGGAACACTGTCGGGACTCTTGGCGTCTCGGATGTTGTGCAGGCAGGTATTGGTCGCATTCCCGAAGATCGCACCCACGAAGGCGCAATCGGTGAGTTGTTGAATTGGGAGAATGCGGTTTTAGAGCGGATCGACTCGCCCGCATATTCTTCCCGTGGTCTGGTCGATCGAAAAGCGGCCATAGCTTTCACTCAGAAGATCATCGATGAATTCGATGTGCGTGGGGGTACACCAACCAGCCGCACGCGGCTTCTGTCTGGCGGCAATATGCAGAAACTGATCCTTGGCAGAAATCTGCATGAACGACCGCATATCCTGATTGCAGCCCAGCCTTCTCGCGGCCTTGACGAAGGCGCAGTCGCTGCCGTTCACACCCGCTTGCTCGAAGCGCGACGGGAAGGTACGGCCGTTTTGCTGATTTCGGAAGACCTCGATGAGGTGATCGCATTAGCGGATCGCATTCAGGCGATCGTCGGCGGCAAGCTTTCCCCGGCAGTGGATGCGGAAAAGGTCGACGCCAGCAGATTGGGATTGATGATGGCCGGCGAATGGCAGCACGCCGATGAGGCCAAGCATGCGGTTTGAACGTCGCGACCACCGCCCGCTATCGCTGCTGATCGGAGCGCCCATTATCGCAATCGGTGCGGCCCTAATCCTGTCTGGCATTCTGATCGCAATCGCAGGCGCGCCCGTCCTGGAAGCTTATTGGCGCATTCTTGTCGGGGCCTTCGGCTCGCGCCTCTCGGCGACCGAAACGCTGACACGCGCAACACCGTTGATCCTTACCGGCCTTGCAGCCGCCGTGGCGTTTCGGGCACGCTTATGGAATATCGGCGCGGAAGGCCAATTCTACCTGGGCGCAATCGCCGC
>JAFAGL010000165.1 GCA_023422735.1 Pseudomonadota bacterium | reverse complement strand
TATTGAACCAGACGCGGCCCGATGAAGCGGCGGTGGAGCAGACTTTCGTCAACGTCAATCCGACCTCGACGCTGAAACTCGGGCAAGCGCGGGGCGTGGCCCTTCTGGTGCCTGCCAAGGCCGGGCTGAGCGTGGCGGAATATACGCCCAACGCGGTCAAAAAAGCGGTGATCGGCGTGGGCCATGGCGACAAGGCGCAGATCAAGATGATGGTCAAGGTGCTGATGCCGAAAGCCGTATTCGATGGTGCCGACCCCGCCGATGCGCTGGCAATTGCGATCTGTCACGCGCATCACCGGACCATCACACGCCGCATACCCGCCGTCGCCGCGTCATAGATGTTCTTGACTTGTTCTGATTACTGCTATTGGATAACGGCGATTTCCACGCTGCGAGCCACGGCGCTGCGGGCTATTCGTTCGAATTTTAAACATCCTGCGCCGGATACGCATCCATGATCGGAAAGCTCAAGGGACTGGTCGACGAGATCGCGGACGATCATTGCGTGGTTGATGTGAGCGGCGTCGGTTATGTGGCGTTTTGTTCGGGGCGCACGCTGGCAAGCCTGCCCGGCCCCGGTGAAGCGGTGACGCTGTTCATCGAAACCTATGTGCGCGAGGACATGATCCGTCTTTACGGGTTTCGCACGCATCTGGAACGCGAATGGTTCCGGCTGCTGCAATCCGTGCAAAGCGTGGGAGCAAAGGTCGCGCTGGCGGTTTTGTCGACCTTGACGCCATCCGAACTCGCCAATGCGATTGCGCTGCGCGATATCACGATGGTTTCGCGTGCACCCGGCGTCGGCAAAAAGGTCGCCGAACGCATCGTGACGGAACTGAAAAGCAAGGCACCGGCCTATTCGGGCGCGGCATCGGGCACGATTGGTCTGGCGCAGGAGCTTGGCGAAGGCGTCGCGCCGGCGCCCGTCGCCGATGCGGTTTCGGCATTGACCAATCTCGGCTATTCCCGCGACATGGCGGCATCGGCCGTCGCTGCCGCCCTCAAGGAAGCAGGCGAGGGTGCGGATTCGGCCAAGCTCATCCGGCTCGGCCTGAAAGAACTCGCACGTTGAATTTCGAACCGATGATTGAAACGCCATGAGCGATGCGCCCCGATTGATCACGCCGGAAAAGCGCTCGGAAGATGTCGACGCCTCCTTGCGCCCACAGGTTCTGAACGACTTCGTCGGCCAGGCCGCTGCGCGGGCCAATCTCAAAGTCTTCATCGAAGCCGCGCGCGGCCGTGGCGAAGCGCTCGACCATGTCTTGTTTGTCGGGCCGCCGGGGCTCGGAAAAACCACGCTGGCGCAGATCATGGCGCGCGAGCTTGGCGTCAATTTCCGCTCGACTTCCGGCCCGGTCATCGCAAAGGCCGGCGATCTCGCAGCCCTTTTGACCAATCTGGAAGAGCGCGACGTTCTGTTTATCGACGAAATTCACCGTCTTTCACCGGCGGTCGAGGAAATCCTTTATCCGGCGATGGAAGATTTCCAGCTGGATCTGATTATCGGCGAAGGGCCGGCGGCGCGTTCGGTGAAGATCGACCTGTCGAAATTCACGCTTGTCGCAGCCACCACGCGCTTGGGGCTTTTGACAACACCGCTGCGTGACCGTTTCGGCATTCCGGTTCGGCTGAATTTCTATACTGTCGAGGAACTGGAACATATTGTGCGGCGCGGGGCGCGGCTGATGGGGCTTTCGATCGATGATGGCGGGGCGCTGGAAATCGCGCGGCGCGCACGCGGAACGCCGCGGATCGCCGGTCGTCTGCTGCGCCGGGTTCGCGATTTTGCCGATGTCGCGAAGTCGGATGTCGTGACGCGCGACATCGCAGACAGCGCCTTGTCGCGGCTCGATGTCGATGCGCTGGGGCTCGACCAGCTCGATCGGCGTTATCTGACGATGATCGCGCATAATTTCGGGGGCGGCCCGGTCGGGATCGAAACCATCGCGGCGGGATTGTTCGAGCCGCGCGACGCGATCGAGGACATTATCGAGCCGTTCCTGATCCAGCAGGGCTTCATCCAGCGCACCCCGCGCGGACGGATGCTAACCGCCAATGCCTGGAAGCATCTGGGGCTCGATGCGCCACGCGATCTCGCGCAACAGCAGGTCGGCCTGTTCGACGATAATGAGTGAAAGTTTCTACGCTTTCGCCAGCGCTTCCATCAGGCCATTCCAGAAACCGATGCCGAAATTCACCAGATAGCTCGCTGCGACCGCAGCAAGGGCGACGGCCAAGATCTGCCTGGAGGTGAGCTTCAAGACATAGCCGGCGAGCGCCGCAGCCAACAGGAAAACCACGGTCAGCAGCAGCTCATTTTGGGTCAAAACGAGCTGAACGGCGCACATGACCGCAAAAGCGATCGCAGCCGTGGCGACCGATTTCGCTGGTGGAGCCTTGAAAAGCATCCCCGCCAGCATCGCCGCGAGTAACATGGCGGCAGCGAAAATGGCGGTCGTGATCAGGGCGGTTAGGGATAGCGGCATTTGTGAACTTCCCGAATGGGTCTGGTCATTCTCGAACGATCAGGCCGAGTTTTCGGCGCAACAGTTCCATTCGTCGCGGATAAAGCGCGTGGCGGCTTTCAGGCAGCGCGACTTTATCGACCATCAGCAAAAGGTCTTCCTTTTCGTTGTCGCTGAGCTTGGTTTTCAACAAGGCGGATGTCTTGTCGATGACGATCGGAACATCGGCGACCTGTGCGTTGGCCCATTTGGCGTAAACGACAGCCTCGTCGGTGGCGCGCTCCGAGCCTGAAATCTCGTTGATCTGCATGCGCAGACTGCTTTCGAGCTCGTCTGTCAAATGTGTGTCTTCGGTGGCGATCGACAAGATGACGGTCGCTGCCGCGACAACCGGATCGTCAATCGCGGTGATCGGGGAAAGCGCGGATTTCTTGCGCAAGGCATTGCGGCGCATATTGCCGCGAACATGGCCGATCGCATCGGCCACTTCGCCTGCGGCCTTGCCCATATATTGCATGCGATACCACCAGAATGCGCCGGCTGCGAGAATACCGGCAATCGCAATCAGAATATGCATTCCACCCCTACCTCAGGCTTGTCCCAATTCGATCAGATTATCAAAAAAAAGCCTCAGGATTGCGCTTCAGCCAGGCCCAGCACCTGGCGAAGCGCCACGATGCGGTTGGCGGTATGCGCATGCCGGGTCGGGCTTGCGGAAAACACGTTTTGCAGCATTTCCACCAGCCGGATGCGTTCAGAAACGGTCAGCCGCTCCGCCAATCGCGCGCCTAAAACATCGATCACTTCCATGACACGGGTGGTTTTGCGTTGAAGGCGCTTGGCCTCGCGCATCGCCAGCTCGATCTGGTCGGGACCGGCAACTTCGCCAAGCACTTCTTCCAGCCGGTATTCCACGCGCGGCGGCACGGGCTGGCCTTCGCACACCACCGACAAGATCAAGGTGGCGGCGATCGTGACGGTGTCGTCGATCTGAAGAAAGGGCGCGACCGAACCCAGATGCGCCTGCGAATTGGCGCGCAGCCGCTTGGCCGAAGTCGACAAAGCCGTTTTCATTTCCCGACCGGCTTTTTGCGCCTGCTGGACACGGTGCCACCAGTAGGCTGCGGCAAGAAACAATCCGACGAGTGCAATCAGGATGTGCATGTGTGCCTGACCTGCGCGTTTCCGTTACGTTGCTTCTGTCCTAAGCCGTTCAGATGCCAAGTTGAAGCCTTTAATGCGACAAAGCACGCACAACATCGAGGACATCGGGCTCGGCAGGCTCGCCACTGAAGCTTTCGACAATGCCGAATGCGCCGCCGTAACCCCAGATGGCCCATGCAAAACCATGCGCTTCGGCAGCGGTGATCACGTCTTTCACATAATGGGCGCGGCTCGCGGCCGGCATCACGAATGGGTTTTCATATTCCTGGCGGATCATTCCGAATTCCCCAAGAAGGATGCGCTCGGGCGCAATTTCATGATCCATTGCCCATTTCGCGACCTCATCCAACGGCTGGTCGATCACGGCGCGAAGCTTTTCCGGCGTGTCGATCAAGGCCAGTTGTTCGTCCAGATAGGCCAGCATTCCCGCCCGGCGATGAAGCGGCGCTTCAGCCTCGATCCGTTTGCGGATTTCATCACGGATCTGGGGCGTCGAGGCATCGAGCGGATAAGACAGCCCCGTCACGTAGCGGATGAAATCGCCGGCCCATTGCGCGCCCTGATGCGTGAGCAGAAAGGGCTGATAGGAATGAAATGTCCAGATCGTGTTGGCATCGTCGAAACGTGACGGATCGATGACCGTGAGGCCTTCCGCATTGCCTGCGCATCCTCCGGTCAATACGAGGGTCAGTTCGGGTGCCGCCTTGCGCGCCGTTTCGTGAAGCCGCTCCAGCCGCGCAAGCCAATCGCGATTGCCGGCCTCGTCGCAAACGGTGCCCGGTTCGTTCATCAATTCCAGTGCGACGAAATGCGGATCCTGATTCGCGAGCAGGGTGGCCAAGCGTTGCACGATGGCGAGATAGTTTTCGCTGATGGCCTTGTCGCCGAGCACTCCAGCCATGCCGTTGTCGGGATTGTCGGCCCGTTCGATCAGATGCAGGTCGACCACGACTTTCAGATCCGCTTCGCGCAGTCTTTGCACAGCCTGCAGCACGCTTGCATAAAGGCGCTCGCGTAAGGGTTCGGCCCTGGACGACAGGAAGGGCGCCGGATCGACCGGCATGCGGACGAAGTCGAACCCGTCGGTTTTCAAAGCGCGCAGCCGGGCGTCATCGACAAAGCGCATCCATTCGGGAAACGGCAGCAAGGCATTCTCGTCGTCCCATTGATCTTCGGTCGGCCAAGTGACCCACTGGTCGAGATTGAGGCCGCGCTTGACCGCGAAGGAGGCCGCGCTGGCCGGCCATAGCGTGGCAACAACCAGCGACAGCGCCATTGCGAACGTCTTGATCCCGACAAATGATGGTGTCATGCGGCCAGTTTCGCATTGCGACGAATGAGAGGAAAGACGGGAAATGACCGAATTCGACGAGAGCGCTCGCGCCGATCCCAACCCCGTCGTCGGGCTTGCTGGGCAACTCGTGCAGGGCGGCCATCGGCTTGAAGCGCGGGTATATTTCGCGGATACGGATTTTTCCGGCGTGGTTTATCATGGCCGCTATCTCGAATTCTTCGAACGCGGACGTTCAGATTATCTGCGGCTGGCGGGCGTTCACCACAATGAACTTGCCGCCGGACAGCATGGCGAAGCGCTGATCTGGGTTGTGACGCGCATGGAAATCGACTGGCGCTCGCCGGCGCGGATCGATGATATTCTGACCGTGGACACACGCACCGTCTCCATTTCCGGAGCGCGTATCACCATGGCGCAAACCATTCGTCGGGGCGAAACGCTGCTCGTGCAGGCAAAGGTGCAGGCCGCCGTTCTCGGCCCGGACGGGCGCCCGCGCCGCTTTCCCAAAAACTGGCTCGATGCGTTTCAGCCAAGCGAATAAGCTAACCGGCAATTGCGCCGTTACCGATCGTTAACCTTACTGGTTCATGAACAGGGCAACGCAATTGAAGGGAATGTCGGCGCGCCTTCGTTTGACCAAGATTTATCAGGAAAAGCGCGAGCACGCGTGAAGATGCGGGTTCGGCCTGACAAAACGGGTCAAACGCAGCGCGAGGGTTTTTCGAGCCCGCTTCGATCAAGGATCATTGAAGATGGAAACGTTGCCACTGGCTGCGACAGGCCATGATGTGTCGGTTTGGGGATTGTTCTGGCAAGCAGGCTGGATCGTCAAGCTCGTGATGATCGGATTGCTTGTTGCATCCGTTTGGACCTGGGCGATCGTCGTCGACAAGATAATTTCTTATGGCCGCATGCGTTTGGCGCTGAACCGTTTCGAGCAGACTTTCTGGTCGGGCCAGTCATTGGAAGAGCTTTACCGCAACCTGTCCGACAAGAATCCCGTTGGAATGGGCGCGATCTTCGTGGCCGCGATGCGCGAATGGAAAAAGAGCTTCGAAAAGGGCGCGCGTTCGCCATTGGGTTTGCAGAACCGCATCGACAAGGCGATGGACCTTGCTTTGACGCGCGAAATGGAGCGTCTCGAAGGAAAACTGGGCTTTCTGGCCACCGTCGGGTCAGCCGCTCCCTTTATCGGTTTGTTCGGCACAGTGATCGGCATCATGACCTCTTTCCAGGCCATCGCCGGATCGAGCTCCACCAATCTCGCCGTTGTGGCGCCCGGTATCGCCGAAGCGCTCTTGGCGACGGCAATCGGCCTTCTCGCCGCTATCCCAGCCGTGATCGCCTACAACAAGCTGTCGTCGGATGCGACCAAGATCGCCAACCGCATGGAAGGGTTCTCCGACGAGTTCTCCGCCATACTGTCGCGCCAAATCGATGAAAAGGTCGCGCAGCGCGCGGCAGCCTGACCGCGACGCCGGGCCGAGGAGCAAAAACGCATGGGTATGTCATTGAGCCAAGGTGGCGGAGGCAGGGGCGGTCATCGCCGGCGCGGCCGCAAGCATGGCCTGATGTCGGAAATCAACGTCACGCCCTTCGTGGACGTGATGCTTGTGCTGCTTATCATCTTCATGGTGGCCGCACCGATGCTGACGGTCGGCGTGCCGATCGACATGCCGGAAACGCAGGCCAAGGCGCTGAACGCCGATACGCAGCCGATCACCATTACCGTCAACAATCAGGGCCAAGTTTTCCTACAGGAAAGCGAAATTCCGGCCGATGAAGTGGTTGCCAAGCTGCAGGCCATTGCACAAACCGGCTATGACGAGCGCATTTTCGTTCGCGGCGACAAATCGGCCGACTATGGCACCGTGATGCAGGTCATGGCGCGCATCAACGCGGCCGGCTATCGCAATCTGGGTCTGGTGACCTTGCCGGAGCAGAATAACTGAGATGGAAATGAAAGCGGGACTGACCACGTCGGTAGTTCTGCACGCGGCAGCATTGGGCTTCGGCCTGTTCACGCTGTCCGCGCCGGCACCGCTTGACGCCGGTGCCATGGAATCCTTCCCGGTGGATATCGTGCCGGTCGCCGAATTTGCCGAAAGCGTGCAGGGTGACAAGCAAGCGCCGGTATCTGAAAAGCCGGCACCGGTTCCCACCACGCGACCGGAAACGGTGCCCGAGGCGCAGAATGTCGGCGACAACACGACGGATCTTTCAACCCCGCAAACCGACAAACCGGCGCAGCGCGAGGTAGAAACCGCAGCCGCGCCGCCGCCTGCGCCTGAACCTACGCCGACACCGGAACCCGAACCGAGGCCGGAGCCCGAGCCGGCACCTGCCGAGCCGACACCCCCGGCGCCGGAGCCTGAGCCTGCGCCTGCGGCACCGGCAGAACCGGAGCCTGCGACGCAAGCCCCAGCGCCGGCCCCGGAAGCAGCAGCACCTGCCTTGCCCGACAGTGCGCCGGCACCGCAAACGCGCCCGCAACCGACACAAGCCGCACAAGCCCAGCCTGCGAAGCCGCAAGCCCCGAAAAAGCCGGAAACGCCGCGCAAGCCTGCCGAAACGCCGAAGCAGCAGGCTTCGGAAGACAAGTCGTTCGATGCCGACGAAGTGGCCGCCTTGTTGAACAAGGCAACAGCGCAAGGTGGCGGTGCCAAGCGTTCAACCGAGACGGCATCGCTGGGCGGGCGCGAAACCACGGGCGTCAAGCTTTCGTCGAGCGAAATGGGCGCCTTGTCCAACCAGCTCGCGGGCTGCTGGTCGATCCCGGCCGGCGCGGAAGGGGTGGATGGTTTGCGCGTGAGCGTGCGCTTCAGGCTGGACCCAAGCGGCAAGCTCGATGGCGAGCCGGTTGTCGATTCGCCGAGCGGCAACGCCACTTTCGATCGCAGCGCCGTTCGGGCGGTTCAAAAATGCAACGCCCAAGGGCTTCAGGTTCCGGCAAGCAAGGCAGAAGTCTGGGCCAGCGGCGTCGTCGTCAATTTCGATCCGAGCGAGATGTTCTGATTTTCAGAGCCAGCTCATATCCGAGACCAAGAGGCAGGATGGAATGATCCGGAAACTCAAAGTTCTTTTCGCTGCGGCAGCAGTTGCGTTGGGCGCGGGACTGGCGGTCGTACCGGCCCAGGCGCAGCTCGTCATCGACGTCAACAAAGGCAATGTCGAGCCGCTGCCAATCGCCATCACCGATTTCGTTTCGAATGACGGCATGGGCGCCGAGATTTCCTCGATCGTGACGGCCGACCTGAAGCGGTCCGGCCTGTTCGCACCGATCGCGAAGTCGGCTTTCATCGAGCAGATTTCCAATCCAGACCAGGCGCCGCGTTTCCAGGACTGGCAGGTCATCAACGCTCAGGCGATCGTGACCGGCCGCGTGTCGAAGGAAGCGGATGGCCGCTTGCGCGCCGAGTTCCGCTTGTGGGACACCTATGCCAACCGCCAGCTGACCGGCGAGCAGTTCTTTGCGAACCCGCAGAATTCGCGTCGCGTCGCGCATATCATCGCGGATGCGATCTATGAGGCGCTGACGGGTGAAAAGGGTTATTTCGACACCCGCGTCGTTTACATCGACGAGTCCGGTCCGAAGAACCAGCGCGTCAAGCGTTTGGCGATCATGGATCAGGACGGCGCCAACAAGCGCTTCTTGTCGGATGGTCGCAACATCGCCTTGACGCCGCGCTTTTCGCCGACGCGCCAGGAAATCACCTATATGTCCTATGAAAGCGGCCAGCCGCAGGTTTACCTGTTGCAGATCGAAACGGGACAGCGCGAACTCGTCGGCAATTTCCCCGGCATGACCTTTGCGCCGC
>JAFAGL010000132.1 GCA_023422735.1 Pseudomonadota bacterium | reverse complement strand
CGCGGTCCCTCCAATCTGTCATCGGGAGAGCGCTATGATCGATGAACACGAAACTCTGGCTGCATTCACGCGGCGCTGGGCATTGGCCTTGACCGCGTTCGAAAGCGTCAGCGGCGGGCAGGGCGAGGTGGAGATCGCCCATTGGCTCTTGGCTGGGCTCCAGGCCGAGCAGGTCTTTGATGGTTGTGAATGCTGGAGCTTTCCGGTTGCAGAGGGTGATGCGCGCCATTGCGTAGCCATGCTGATGCGCGGCTCGGGATCTGAAACGCTGATCCTCACGGGCCATTTCGACACTGTGAGCATCGATGATTACGGTTTGCTTAGGCCGCTCGCGACACAACCGGAGGCGTTGACGCAGGCTTTACGTGCGCGCCTCGACACACAGGCGCAGACGGCCGCCGAACAGCGTGCGCGAAGCGATCTCGCATCAGGCGAATTCCTGCCCGGGCGCGGTTTGCTCGACATGAAAGCCGGACTGGCGGCAGGTTTGGCCGTTTGTGCCGATTTTGCGAGCCGCAAGAACGCCAAGGGAAATCTCCTCTTTCTGGCCGTGCCGGATGAGGAGGTCAATTCGGTTGGCGCGCGGGCGGCTGCACCGGCTCTCACGCAGATCGCGCAAGCCAGAGCGCTGAATTTCGTCGGAGCCATTAATCTTGACGCCATTGCAGATGATAGCGCGGACGGGTCCCGCGGTCAGGTGATCGCGCTCGGCACCATCGGCAAGGTTTTGCCGACCGCCTATGTGGTCGGCGTGCCCGCCCATAGCGGCTTTCCACTTGCTGGGATCAATGCTGGCGCTTTGGCCGGCGCGATCGCCGCGCGTGTGGAATGGGCGCCGGAACTGACTGACGACAATGCAGGCGAAACGCCCGGCACCTTGCCCAGTCTGCTAAGCGTCAGCGATGGCAAGACGGGCTATGACGTGACCACGCCGGGTTCGGCTTTTCTGACGTTCAATGTGCTGAGCTACCAGCGCTCACCGCAACAGGTCATGGAAAGTTTCGAAGCGCTTTGCGGGGAAGCGGTGGACGGCGTTTGCGCAGCACTTCGACAACGGCTTTCCCAAACGCGCAGCCGGGATGGTGAAACGGTTCTTGATCGGGCCGTGCGGGTGATGCGCTATGGGGAATTGCTGAAGATAGTTCTGGAAAGCAATCCAGCCCATGCCGACGATCTGGCAAAGTCAGGCTCTGATCTGGCCGCCAGCAAACTGCCGTTGCCGGAGCAATGCCGACGTATGACCGAGCGCGTGTGGATGCTGAGTGGGTTATCCGGACCGGCCGTGGTGACGGGGTTCGGATCGATACCGTATCTGCCGACCAATCTTTCAGATAGACCCGCAGCACGGAAGATGCATGCCGCCTGCGAGGCCCTGGTCCGAAATGCGGGAAACGACCATGGCGTCAATCTGAAAACCACGGGCTATTTTGCAGGTATTTCCGACATGAGTTTCATTGGAGAAGCCGACGAAACGGAGCTCGGTATCGTGGGCGCCAATACACCTATGTGGACTGCAAGCATCCGCTGGCCCAAGGAGAATGGCGTGGCTGGAATCCCGACCGTAAATTTCGGGCCATGGGGGCGCGATTATCACACGCCTTTGGAGCGGATCCACGTGGACTATGGCTTCGAGCGCCTGCCGCGCCTGCTTGTCGACCTGACACAGCGCATCCTCGCCTGATCAGGTGCCGCAGAAGGTTCGGGTCACGCGCTCTTCGTTCAAGGGGGCTTGCTGGAGATCAATATGCTCCGGCTGATCGTCGAACGGCTTGGCGAGCACTTTGTTGAGGCGGTGGAACAGTGTAAAATCCGCGCTTTCCACCGCTGACCGAATTGCAGCCTCGATCTGGTGATTGCGCGGAATGAAGGCGGGGTTTGCGCGCCGCATGGTTTTTGCACGTTCCTCGGCCTTGCCAGCTTCGCGATCAAGCCGCGCACGCCAGCGCGGGGCCCAGGTTTCGTAGAGCATCGGGTCGATGAACTCGGCGCGAACCGCCTTGTCGGCATCCCCATCGTTTGCGGCTGTATTCAGAACGCGAAAGGTACGCGTGAAATCAGCCTCGCCTTCTGCCATGCGATCAAGGAAATCCTGCATGAGATCACCGTCGCCATCTTCCCCGCTGAGAAAACCGAATTTGGCGCGCAGCACATCCAGATAGGCTGTTTCGAAACGTGGACGGAACCCCGCGATCATCTCCTGCGCCAGTTTCACCCCAGCATCCCGATCCGGCGCCAGCAGCGGCAACAGGGCTTCAGCTAGGCGCGCGAGATTCCATTGCGCGATGCCGGGCTGGTTTGCATAGGCATAGCGGCCTTGCTGATCGATGGAAGAAAAGACCTTGGCGGGGTGATAGGCGTCCATAAAGGCGCAAGGGCCGTAATCGATGGTTTCGCCGGAAATCGCGCAATTGTCGGTGTTCATGACGCCATGAATGAAACCCACTCCCAGCCAGCGAGCCACAAGCGACACCTGCGCCCCGATGACCGCATCGAGCAACGCAATATAAGGGTTTTCCGCTTCGGACGCCTGTGGATAATGACGGGCGATCGCATGGTCCGCCAATGCCTTGACTGCCGCCTCGTCGCTACGCGCAGCAAAGAATTGAAAGGTCCCGACACGAATATGGCTTGCGGCGATGCGTGTCAGCACGGCGCCCGGCAACACGGTTTCGCGGTAAACGGGTTCGCCCGTTGAGACTGCGGCCAAAGCGCGGGTGGTGGGGATGCCGAGAGCGGCCATCGCTTCGCTGACGACATATTCGCGGATCACAGGCCCGAGCGCTGCGCGTCCGTCGCCACGCCGCGAGAATGGCGTGGCTCCCGAGCCCTTCAACTGGATATCGCGGCGTTTGCCGGTTTGGTCGATCACCTCACCCAGAAGAACAGCGCGCCCATCTCCCAGTTGCGGCACGAAATTGCCGAACTGGTGGCCAGCATAGGCAAGCGCGATCGGCTCGGCGCCCTCAGGGAACCGATTTCCGGCGAGCATGGCGATGCCATCATCACTTTTCAGCCATTCGGGCTCTAGCCCGAGTTCGCGCGCCAAAGGCTCGTTGAGCGCCAGCAAAGCCGGCGACGACACCGTACTGGGCTGAAAGCGCGCGAAGAAATGCTCCGGCAAACGGGCATAAGAATTGTCGAAGGGCAGGGTGGTTTGATCCATCATGCCCTTCAAGTAATCATTTCAAGGCTGGATGCCAGCCTCTGGCAGTTATTCGCCGAATTTGCGTTTCGGTTTCTTGCCGCCGGGAGCATGGCGGTTTTCACCGGCTGGCTTGCCTTTCTTGCCGCCTTTGTCAGATGGCTTGCCGGCCCAAGGCTTGTCGAAGCCGCCGTCCTTTTTGGCAAACGGCTTGCGACCGGGCTTCGACCAGTTGCCTTCTCCCTTGGGGCCTTGGCCACGATGCG
>JAFAGL010000109.1 GCA_023422735.1 Pseudomonadota bacterium | reverse complement strand
TAGCCTTGATGAGGCCTTGGCGAAAATAGAAGAATGGACGAAAGCCGGCGAGGCCAAGTCAATCGCCCTGATCGCCAATGCAGCCGATATTTTCCCCGAATTGGTGAAGCGAAATATTCGCCCTGACATCGTGACGGACCAGACCTCCGCGCATGATCCGGTTCACGGTTATCTACCGTCGGGCTGGAGCGTTGGCGAGTGGCGCTCCAAACAGGAAAGCGATCCAAAAGCGGTTGCGAAAGCCGCGCGCGCATCGATGAAAGTCCATGTTCAGGCCATGGTCGATTTTTGGAACATGGGCGTTCCGACGCTCGATTACGGAAACAATATTCGTCAGATGGCCTTGGAAGAAGGTCTGGAAGACGCGTTCGCATTTCCGGGCTTCGTTCCGGCGTATATCCGGCCGCTGTTTTGCCGCGGCGTTGGTCCATTCCGCTGGGCGGCCCTGTCCGGGGATTCGGAAGACATCTATAAAACGGACGCCAAGGTCAAGGAACTGCTGCCGGATAATACGCACCTTCACAACTGGCTCGATATGGCCAGGGAACGCATCTCGTTCCAGGGTTTGCCAGCTCGCATCTGCTGGGTCGGTCTGGGCGATCGTCATCGGTTGGGCCTGGCTTTCAACGAAATGGTCAAGACTGGCGAGTTGAAGGCCCCGATCGTGATCGGTCGAGACCACTTGGACTCCGGGTCGGTCGCATCGCCCAATCGCGAAACGGAAGCCATGCAAGACGGTTCGGATGCGGTTTCGGATTGGCCGCTTCTGAATGCGCTTTTGAATACTGCGTCAGGTGCGACATGGGTTTCACTGCACCACGGCGGTGGCGTCGGGATGGGCTTTTCTCAGCATTCCGGCATGGTGATTTGCTGTGACGGAAGCGAGGACGCCGCACGCCGCATTGAGCGGGTGCTTTGGAATGATCCCGCAACCGGGGTGATGCGCCATGCGGATGCGGGCTATGAGATTGCCCTGGATTGCGCGCGCGGAAAAGATCTGCGCTTGCCCGGCATCCTGGGCAACTGATGCGTATCGTTCGGCGCTCCGAATTCCGCCGCATGCCTTGGCGTAACAATAAGGGCATGACGGAGGAAATCTGCGCGTTTCCAACTGGCGCTGATATCGGCAGTTTCGAATGGCGCCTGAGCATCGCGCATGTCGAGACGGACGGTCCTTTTTCTACTTTCGATGGCGTGGATCGGAGCATCGCGCTTTTGCATGGAAAGGGGCTAATCCTCGATTTGCCCGGTGGAGCGAGCGTCGCCTTGCATTCAGGCACGGAGCCTTATGGGTTCCCGGGCGAGTGGGAGATTTCCAGTCGTAACATCGAAGGGCCGACAGTTGATCTGAATATCATGACCCGGCGCGGTGTCGTTGCTCACGAGATGCAGCGTGTCTTGCTTGCGGGCAACGAGGTTTTCGCGCCGGGAGCGGAAGGTTGGCTGGTGATTTGCCAAGCGGCCGACCTGCAGATCGAAGCGGAAACACACATCTTGGGCCAATGGGACAGTCTCTACCTGGAAGCCTCGGACGAGATCACCGTTTCCAACCATGCGGTTGAAGCAATCTGGATCAGCTTGGCGAGACTGAACTAACCGCGCGAATTATGCCGTTGGTGTGAACGTCGCGACCAGCACATGACCATCGGCAGGGTATGTGAAGCGCACAAAGGTCACTGGCTGAGAGTTGCTCCAAGTACGCCGTTCGATCACCAGGCACGCTTCGCCCTTGGCGATCCGCAAGGCTTGGGCGATGTCGTTAGACACTGAAACGGCGCGCACGCGATGTTCGGCTGAACTCCACGGAACTTGAGCCAACAACCATTGCCCCGGCGGCGAAATACTGAAATCCGCGCTGGCCACTTCGGGAACTGCGTGCTCGCTTATCAAACGTTCTTCAAAGCAGAATGGGCGTTCGCCGCCATGGTGGATCGCGCGCAGTTGGACGACTGAAATGTCGGCATTCACACCGAGTTCGTTCTGGGCCGACGCTTCAATCAGATTATTTTGGCGCGAAAGAAGCTCATAGCCATAGGGAAGCCCGAGCGCTTTGACTTCAGTCTCGATATCGTGGATTTCCAGAACCGCAGATTGGCTCTTCGGTCGGCGAACGAAGCTGCCAAGTCTGCGATGACGTTCGATCAGGCCCGCAGCGGAAAGCTGGGTCATGACTTTATTCACGGTCATCCGGGAGCACTGGTACTGTTTTGCCAGATCCACTTCGAACGGAACTTGGTGACCGGGCGGCCATTCTCCTGAAAGGATACGGCCCGTCAGGTCGCCCAGGATTTCTTCATGAAGCGTCATTCGGTGCTATAGCCTGTATGCGTATTCGCCTCGGCTAATATAGATGCCTGCATGTTCGCGGCAAGTCTGTGGAAGCGGGGCACCAGCAGCAAAAGCCTATCGTCATGCGCGGCTGAGCAACGGGTAACCCGCAAGGACTGCTCGCGCGGCCAAAGCCGCGATTGCCGCCTTCAACAAGTCACCTGGTATGAAGGCCAACGATCCGATGAGAACCGCAGAAAAAGGCGTTCCAGCTGCAATGGTCACCCAGGTCATGCCAAACGCATATAGCACAATGATGCCACCGAGCACGGAAGCAAGAAACAGTCCTCCCAGCTGTTGCCATTCGCGTTGGTTGTCCCGCACCAGACGTTCGGCGAGCCATCCGGTTACGAAAGCCGCAAATATCCAGCCGACGATGTAACCGCCAGTCGGTCCCATGAGGATTGCCAATCCACCGCGTCCGCCGGCAAGGACGGGCAGGCCTACGGCGACCATGGCGACAAAGATGATGTAGGCGAGTGCACCGCGCTTTGCACCGATAATGCAGCCGGCCAGCATGACGCCGAAAGATTGCAACGTGATTGGAACCGGGATGAAGCCCAGTGTGATCGGTGGAACGATGCCCAGAACGACGATGATGGCGGCAAACAAGGCGGATAATGTCAGGTCGCGTGTGTTCATCGCAGAAAAAGCCCTTTGTCTCAGCGATCGTTGGCCGGCGGGCGCAAACCGCGTGCGTCAATGGCGCCGGCGACTTCATCCGCTTGTTTGAGTGTTAGGATAATAAGGGGGCCAAGCACCGTAAGAAAGCGAATTTTGAGCCCTCGTGCACGATGCGCTTCTGTGAGTGCTTGGTAGCGGGCGCGGATTTCCGGTACGAAGCGCATGCACAGCCCGAGTGCGAGACCGGCGTCTCCGCGTCTAAGCAAGCCAATTCGTTCCAATGGACGCAACAGTCTGTCGACCGCTTGCATCATGTCGGGCAATGGCGTTGCCGCGGTGATGGCTGCCGCTAGAACTATCAGGACCAGAATCCGAAGCGTCAGAATACCCGCCTCGTAAGGCGACAAAAGCCAGAAATTGATCGCGGAAAGAAAGGCTAATGACCAAAGTGTGGGCGCTATTCGTGAAATGGCGCCCCGAGGCCCAATGCCAGTTGAGAGATACAGACCGATCGCGATGGCCAGGCTTACCGCAAGCAAAGTCGGCGAGTGGACAAGAAACAGAAGAATTCCTGCAATCGCCAGACTGATCAGTTTCGCACGGGCGCCGAGCCTGTGCAAAGGGGTTGTTCCTTCCACATGCAGGCTGTTCAGCATGCGGCAAGCTCGCGATACTGGGCAATAACGCGATCCGGCGGACCATCGCCAGCAATACGCCCGTCATGAAAGAGCAGCACCCGTGGCATTTGTGCCGCGAGATCGAGATCATGCGTAACGACGATCACGTCTTCTTCGACGGAATGAATAGCCTCTACCACCCTGCGCCTGTTACGTAAATCCAACTGATTGGTGGGCTCGTCCAGAATAAGGATGCGCGGTTGCAGCACCCAAACACTTGCAATTGCAACCAGATGAAGTTCCCCGCCGGACAATTCGTGGACACGGCGCTTCGCGAGCTCTTCCACACCAAAGCGCGCGAGTGCGGCGTAAGCCTTGCTCTGTGCATCCGTGTTGGAAAAGCCGCGCGCCTTTAATCCGAATATCAGATCATCGATGACGACCGGCATTATCAACTGGTTTTGCGGGTTCTGAAACACAAAGCCGGTTTGCCGCCTTGCCAGCTCCGGATCGGTTGTGGTGTCAATCCCATTCACCACCACGCGGCCTTCGTTTGGAAGCGTCAAGCCGTTGATCAGCCTGGAGAAGCTGGTTTTCCCTGATCCGTTAAGGCCGATCACGCCTAAGCGTTGGCCGGCAAGTTTGATCGACGTCGGATGTAGCGCGATGGTCTCGCCGTAACGCACACAACATTCTGAGAAAGTGATATGCAAGACCTGTCAGCCTGATCCGAACCAGTACAAATGCCGTGCATTTGCTCGTAGTTGGCCGGAAGTCGCATATCCACCCATTAAACGTCAATCTGGTAAAGAGATTGACAGATCACCCCGCCATCGTTCCAGCGCGACCTCGCTGCCAATAGCCGGCGGCAAGCGTGCAATCGCGTCCAAGTCCCTGTGTAACACGCCAATGATTGCGCACCGTTTTCGCTTCGGCGGATTCAGCGGCAAACCATCCGAACATATCGGCATCCTGCAACCACGGCTGGTCACAGATCGTTTCCGCAAGGCGCGGTCCTGACGTTGCACGAATAATCCATTCAACTGAGAAGCCGCTCGCCGGGAGGTCTTGAATTTCATCGCTGTTATCCACCTCGATGAAGGCCTGGCCTGTGACGTTGGGCGTCTTTGCTTCAAGCATCCGGCCCACTGCGGGTAGACCGGTTTCGTCGGCACCAATCAGCAAGCGGGATGATTTGCGCACGGGCCGACCGATCGGACCGAGAATACCAACTTGGGCACCCGGTTCGGCTGCGAGCGCCCAGGACGATGCAACCCCGTGATCGTCATGCATCACGAAGTCGACTTCCATCCAACCTGCTTCACTATCCAGGCGTCGAATAGTGTAAGCGCGTGAAGCAGGCTTGCGGCCTGGATCCGGGTAAAAAGGAAGCCCGTTTTCGCCGAGGACGGGCCATGCCGGAGCAGGGTTATCAATGGTTGGAAACAGCATGCGAATATGCATGCCGCCGAATAGTTCGAAACGTTCGAGAGCGCTTCCTTCCAACCGCACGCGCAACATGCGGGGCGTCACGAAGCTCTTGCCGGAGACCCGCATGAGCCGAAATTGCTCGACGGTCGTGTCTCCCGCCAGATCACCAGTCCAAACGATACGCGGGTTTTCCGCCTTCGCGTAGAGTTCGACAGCAACCGCCAGGAGATCTTTGATGCGCGAAAGACCAGTGCGGTCCTGGGCCTCTGCATTCAACACCAGATGTCCCGGACCATGCTCGAGCCGCGCGTGACCGAACGGATACTCAAAACGGATGGATCCTGCGTTTCTTTCCACTTTGGGATGATAGCTGGAAAGGCGATCTATGATACTTTCCAGATAGCTCGGAAGAAATTCGAGTTCGAGTTCGGCGCAGCTTGTCAGTGTCAAGGAACTTCCTTTCAACCGCCGATACGACCGGTCAAAGCGACCTTGAAGGTGCGTCCCTTGCCTTGTTCAACGTCCGAACTGGAAGACCAGGCGCTTTGCGGATCCGTGTAGGCTTTGTCGAACAGATTATCGACGCCGAGGTCGAGCTTGAGGTTGTCGTTGATGTCCCAATTGGCGAAAATGTTCACCAGATCAGTCCGTGGATAATAAACATCGCCGCTCGAAAGAGTGCGGGTGACTTCGCCGAGGCTCACATACTGCGCCCCCAATGTCAGATGGTCTTCAAAAACGCGAAAGCCGAGCGTTGCCGAAACGTTGTCCAAAGGCGTGTCGCTCAATGTATCGCCTTCATAAATGCCATTGCGCATCTTCGCGTCGACAAAACTTGCCGCCAGATTGACGAAGCCCCAGCCGTAATCATAAACGCCTTCGAGCTCCACTCCGGTCAGCCGAGCCGAGCCGACATTCTCGGACCGCGTGACGCTTCCCGTGCGCACCGTGCTGATATAATCGTCGACATCAGTGTGGAACACATTCGCTTTCAGCCGCAAAAGATCGCCCGCGGACATAACGTCATCATATTGCAGATTGACGCCGGCCTCCCAGGTTTGTGCAACTTCGGGCTTGAGCAAAAGATTGGGTTCATAACCCGACCCATGCGAGCCATTCTGGCGAAACACATCCTGCATGTGTGGAACGCGGTAACCTTCAGCATAAGTGCCGTAAAGCTGGAACCCTTCCACCGGTGTGATGCCAATGGTTATGCGCGGTGACCAGCGATCACCGTTGACGC
>JAFAGL010000107.1 GCA_023422735.1 Pseudomonadota bacterium | reverse complement strand
CCACGAAAAAGGCGATGATGTTGACGCCCGGAACGACAAGCAGCGCCTGCGCTATCAGTTTGCCCAGAACGACGATGCCGAAGAACTTAATCGACAGGAGCACGGCCTGGAGGGTCGGCAAGGGCTTTCCCGCTTCGTCATAGGGAAAATCGATCTGTTCCACCCGCTCGGCAACATCGTCAAGAAAAAGACCGGCAATCAGCGCCGTGACTGGTCCGACCAGCAAAGTGAGGCCAGCGGCGAAACCAAGACCTACCAAGATGGCTGCGAAGAACCCGACCCACTCACCGGCAACGGGCGCGCCTGAAAACAAGCCGTCCAGCCAGGGCAAGGCCAGCCAATCGAACAGCCGGGTCAGTCCGAACCAGATGGCGATCAACGCCAAAACGCTCAAGCCAAGCGATTTCAGGAAAACGGAACGGAAGGCCGGACTGAACAAGTGGCCGATGGCCGCGCGTGCACTGTCGATGATCATAACAAACAGGCTCCGTGAGTTTTCATTCGGGCCGCATCCATTCCCGCTATTGGAAAATAGGGAGATGATGGAAACGCAACAATGCTGTTGGTCAACCGCAGCACCGCCTCAAAACCGTTCAACCGATGTCTTCCGGCCGCCGTCCAGGGCGTGAACGATAGGTTGGAATGGTCCACCCGTAACGCAAAGCGCCTGCGCGGATCAAAAAGGCGGTCGTGACGCCAACCCCGGCGGCGAGCGTCAGCGACATGCCGAACCAGGCGATGGTTGTGAACACCAGCGCGCCCCCCATTGCAGCAGACACATAGATTTCAGGACGGAGCAGGACGGAAGGTTCACCCGCAAGGAGATCACGCAAAATGCCGCCAAAAGTCGCGGTCAACACGCCCATCACGATGGAAACCGTCATCGAGCCGGTGGTCGCGAAGCCCTTGAACGCACCCAACACGCTGTAAGCGCTCAAACCTATGGCATCGAGCCAAAGCAGAAGCTTGTAACGGGATTCAACCAGATGCGCCGTGAAATATACCAGTACGGCCAACGAGGCGCACACGATCATATAGGTTGGTTCGACGATCCAGAAGGGCGTTCGGTCAAGCAAAAGATCGCGCACAGTGCCGCCGCCCACACCCGTCATCGCCGCGAAAAACAGGAAGCCGATCAGATCAAGCTGCTTGCGCGAGGCAGCCAAAGCGCCCGTGGCGGCGAACACCGCCACGCCGGCATAATCAAGGGTTTGAAACAGATCCATTCGCGCGGTCCCCGATGGCAGGCTTAAGCTGCCCGCGCAAAAAATCAGGCGCGGTCAGGCGTCCTTTTCGGCCTGCGGGTTCACCGGTCCGGGCTCAGCCGGAGCTTCAGTGGCAACAGCTTTCGGGCCACCCTTCGCAACCCCCACCATGGCCGGGCGCAAAACGCGGTCGCCGATGACATAGCCGGTTTGGACGACCTGTACCACTGTGTTGTTGGGAACCTCGGTGTTGGGAATCTCGAACATGGCCTGATGGAAATTCGGGTCAAACTTCTCACCTTCCGGTTCGAGCTTCTTCACGCCATGGCGTTCGAGAGCCGAAAGCATTGCGCGCTCGGTCATCTCGACGCCTTCGGCCAGCGACTTGAAGCCTGCGTCGCCGGCCGCCAGCGCGTCGGCCGGGATGGCTTCAAGCGCGCGCTTGAGGTTATCGGACACGCCCAGCATGTCACGGGCGAAGTTGGTCACGGCATAGGTGCGGGCATCGGCCACGTCGCGCTGGGTGCGCCGACGCAGGTTTTCCATTTCCGCAGCCAACCGCAAGGCGCGATCCTTCAGCTCTTCATTTTCTGCCGCAAGGCGAAGGAAGGCTTCGGTATCAGCGGCAAATTCAGGGGTCTCGACGCCTGGCGTTTCCGCCTCGTCCGGTCCGTTGTTCTGGTTTGCCTCGTCAGTCATGGCTCATCCGGTTCAGTGAGTGAGTGGAGTGATTTGCGCCCGATATCGAGTGCCGGGGCAGGAAAATCAAGTGCGCGTGATATCAGCGCAGCATCCGGCTGATCAGCTGGGCGGTATAATCCACCATCGGTACGATGCGGGCATAGTTCAGTCTGGTCGGCCCGATCACGCCGAGAGCCCCCACGACGCGGGCATTGCCATCGCGGTAGGGTGCGACAACAAGCGACGAGCCGGACATCGAAAACAGCTTGTTTTCCGAGCCGATGAAAATGCGCACGCCCGATCCCTGATCGGCGAGGTCAAGCAGCTGGACCAGCCCTTCCTGCGCTTCGAGATCTTCGAAAAGATGCTTCAGAAGCTCGATGTCGGCCTGCGCATTGAGATTGTCCAGCAGATTGGCCCGGCCGCGCACGATGAGGCGCGCCGGCAGGCTGCCTTCCGACCCGGCCCATACGGCGAGGCCGCGCTGGACGAGATCCTGCGACAAGGCATCGAGCGCGCCGCGCGTATCTTCAACCAGCTTGGCGATATCGGCGCGCGCTTCGGAAATCGTGCGGCCGCGAATATGGGAGTTCAGGAAATTGGACGCTTCCTGAAGCTGCGACGGCGAAATGCCGGCGGGCAGTTCAAGGATGCGGTTTTCGACCTCGCCGCTTTGCGAAACGAGGATCGCCAGCGCTTTCGTGGGTTCGAGCTGGATGAATTCCACATGCTTGAGCGCCGTTTCGCTTTTGGCCGCAACGACGAGACCTGCGCCGCGCGACAGGCCGGACAGCATCTGGCTGGCTTCGGTCAACATGGTTTCAACGCTCGACCCCGCGCCCGAAGCCTTCACCTGCGCGTCGATCACGCGGCGCTCTTCTTCTCCCAGATCGCCGAGTTCCATGAAGGCATCGACGAAAAAGCGCAGCCCGCGCTGGGTGGGCAGGCGACCGGCGGATGTGTGCGGGGCGTAGATGAGGCCGAGATGCTCAAGGTCGCTCATCACATTGCGCACGGTGGCGGGCGACAGGTTGACCGGCAGCATGCGCGACAGATTGCGCGACCCCAGCGGCTCGCCGTCGCGCATATAGGCGTCGACGATCAGCCGGAAAATGTCGCGCGAGCGCGCATCCAGGGCAGCCAGAGCCGGATCGGTCAGCGGAAAACTCATCGCAGCAAGCCTGGAGTGATGGTCATGACAGGGGAAATATAAGCTCTGCGGCTCCCGACACAACCATGATTGCCGCTCGCAAACGCGCTCCTGCACCCTTTTCCTTTGCACTCGCGCGCCAGCATCGCTACAAGCCGCCCATTCAGTTCACAAACATGACCGGACCTTGCATGCGACCTTCCAAGCGCCAGCCCGATGAAATGCGCGCCATCTCCTTTGAACGTGGCGTTTCCAAGCATGCCGAGGGCTCGTGCCTCGTGAAGTTTGGCGACACCCATGTGCTTTGCACCGCAAGTCTCGAAGAGCGCGTGCCCGGCTGGATGCGCAACACCGGCAAGGGCTGGGTTACGGCGGAATATGGCATGTTGCCGCGCGCCACGGGCGATCGCATGCGCCGCGAAGCCTCCTCCGGCAAGCAAGGGGGCCGCACGCTGGAAATCCAGCGCCTGATCGGCCGCTCCCTGCGCGCCGTGGTCGACATGGCGGCGTTGGGCGAAGTGCAGATCACCGTCGACTGCGACGTGATCCAGGCTGATGGCGGCACGCGCACGGCAGCGATCACCGGCGGCTTCGTTGCGCTGCATGAGTGCCTTTCGTGGATGGAAGCGCGCAAGATGATCAGCGTTTCCAAGGTCTTGAAGGATCATGTCGCCGCTATTTCCTGCGGTATTCATGACGGTACGCCGGTGATCGACCTCGATTATCTTGAAGATTCCTCGGCCGGCACGGATGCGAATTTCGTGATGACGGGTTCGGGCGGCATTGTCGAAATCCAGGGCACGGCCGAAGGCGCGCCTTTCTCGGAAGAGGAATTCGCGGCGCTGATGGCGCTTGCCAAGAACGGCATTGCGCGCCTTGTCAATCTGCAGAAGATGGCGATCGCCTGAGGCGCCGGCGATGCAGCCTACAGCCATCCTTGAATCCGCACTCTATGTCGACGATCTCGACGCAGCCGAGCGGTTTTATACCGGCGTGCTGGGGCTGGAGGTGATTTCCAAGGTGGATGAGCGGCATGTCTTCCTGCGCTGCGGGCAAGGCGTGCTGCTGTTGTTCAACCCCGAGCGTACGGTTGAACCGCCTGCGCCCGACGCACGCTTTCCCGTGCCGCCGCATAGCGCAAAAGGCGAGGGTCATCTTTGTTTTCGCGCGAGTGAAACGGAGATCGATGCGTGGAAAAGCCGTTTGACCGGGCAGGGCATTGCCATTGAAAGCGAGTTCACCTGGCCAACGGGTGGGCGTTCGATCTATTTCCGCGATCCAGCCGGCAACTCTCTGGAATTCGCCAATCCGATAATCTGGGATCTAGCCTGATGTCCGACACTCTGCGCCCTATTGGCAATGAAATCGTGGTGGCCAGCCATAATGCCGGCAAATTGCGGGAGATTGCCGATCTCATCGCGCCATTTGGCTTGATTGCAAAATCGGCGGCTGATTTCGGTTTGCCCGAGCCGGAAGAAACGGGCACGACCTTCGAGCAGAATGCGCTCATCAAGGCGCTGGCGGCGGCAAAGGCAACTGGCCTCCCGGCGCTTTCGGATGATTCAGGCCTTTGTGTCGATGCGCTGAACGGCGAGCCCGGCGTTTACACCGCCGACTGGGCTGAAAGGCCGGACGGGCCGCGCGATTTCTCCATGGCAATGCGCAAGGTGGAAGATCGTTTGCAGGCGGCGGGCGCCTTGGGAAGCGACCAGCGCAAGGGCCGGTTCGTAGCCGTGATTTGCCTCGCCTTTCCGGATGGCGAAGCGGAATATTATCGCGGCGAAGTGGAAGGCCAGATCGTTTGGCCACCGCGTGGCGAAAAGGGATTTGGCTATGATCCGCTTTTCCAGCCAGATGGCTTCAAGCAGACCTTTGGCGAAATGAGCGCCGATGAAAAGCACGGCTGGAAGCCGGGCGATGCGCAAGCACTGTCGCATCGCGCGCGCGCTTTCCAGAAATTTGCGACGGCCCGGCTGGGCGTCCCGGCTGCGACCTAATTGCTGCGCGACGACGGCTCGCCGGGTTTCGGCGTTTATATCCACTGGCCGTTCTGTGCCGCCAAATGCCCATATTGCGACTTTAACAGCCATGTGCGCCACCAACCGGTGGACCAGCCGCGCTTTGCGCAGGCTTTTGCCCGCGAAATGGCGAGCATGCGCGAACGCACCGGGCCGCGTGACGTAACCTCGATCTTTCTGGGCGGCGGCACGCCTTCACTGATGCAGCCGGAAACGGTGGCGGCGATCCTGGATGCAGTGGCCCGGAACTGGACGGTGCCGGACGGAATCGAGATTACGCTGGAAGCCAACCCGACTTCGGTGGAAGCCGACCGGTTTCGTGGCTATCGGTCAGCGGGCGTCAACCGCGTGTCGCTGGGCGTGCAGGCGCTGAATGATGCGGATCTGAAATTTCTCGGCCGGATGCATTCCATGGAGGAAGCGCTGACGGCCATCGGGCTTGCGCGCGACATCTTCCCGCGATTGTCCTTCGACCTGATCTATGCGCGGCCCAAACAGCAGCTCGATGCATGGGAAGCCGAACTGCGGCGGGCGATTGGCTACACAGCCGACCATTTGTCGCTTTACCAGCTGACGATCGAGGAAGGGACGCCGTTTTTCCGGCTGCATGAAGCGCGGAAATTCACGATTCCCGATAGCGACCATGCCGCCGACCTTTATGCGCTGACACAGGCTGTGACGGCGGATGAAGGATTGCCGGCCTATGAAGTCTCGAACCATGCGGTGCCGGGTGCGGAAAGCCGGCACAACCTGACTTATTGGCGATATGGCGATTATGTCGGCATCGGACCGGGCGCGCATGGCCGCTTCGTGGAAAATGCCCGGCGCGTGGTGACGATTGCCGAACGGCATCCGGAAAGCTGGCTCACGGCTGTCGAGACCGCTGGGAACGGTGTTGCGGATGGAGAGGTGCTGACATCGGCCCAGGAAGCGGACGAATTGCTTTTGATGGGGTTGCGGCTGCGCGAGGGGATCGAAATGCCGCGCTACCAAGCCCTGGCCGGCAAAGGCTTCGACACCGACCGCCTTTCGTTCCTGCAGGCAGAAGGGTTTGTCGAGCCGATCGGCAACAGCCGCATCCGCGCCACGCCGTCCGGCATGGCGGTGCTCAACACGCTTGTCGCCGAGCTTGCCCGTTAAGCGAATTCAGCGCTTTTCCTGTTCGTGCTGAGGAGGGGTTCGGGCAGGCTTGTCGCAATGCTCGACCTTCACCTCTTCGACGCTGTCACGGTTCTTCTTGCGAATGGTCCATTTGCAGGCATCGGCATCGCGCCCGGCATAATAGGGCTCGAAGCTGTTATTGATCAGTAGAGTCTTCATGGTTCGCGCTCCCTATCCATGAAAACGCGCCCAGCGTTTTCATGTTCCACCTTCTTTGCGGGCGGATGCACGAATTCCGTGCCGATTGATGGCGAATCGATGGCGGGTCAGCTGCCGCTGAAACTGCGCGGCGAGGGGCTCACGACACGCGTTGCGCCACCGGGGCCGACCTCATAGATCGCGTAACCGCGCTCGGTCGTTCCATCCGGCTCGAAGCGGAACACGCCGGCATAACCGGAATAACCGCCATCGGCTTCGATCACGCTTTGCGCAAGCCCTGCCGGGCCGAAGCGCTCCACGATGGTTCCCGCCATGACGACCGTGTCATAGGCAAGGGCCGCATTGGCGCTGGGCGCAGTACCGAATTTTGCCTGATAGCGCGATTTGAAGGTGGAAAGCCGTGCCTGGTCGCTGTCGGCGAACCACGCGCCCTGCAGCGCTGGATCGGCAAGATTGGCGGTCGTCCACTGGCCGGTGCCGAGCAGGCGCTTGCCGGACAGATCACCTCCATTTGACCGCAGGGCAGCAAGGATCGCGGATGGCATCGGGCCGCCTTCCGGGATGAGGATGCCCTGGCTCTGGGCAAGCAGCGGCACCGCAGAGGCCGCCATCTGCTGGACGGATGCTTCATTCGCCTCATATCGCAAGGCGGCGGTCAGGCTGCCGCCCGTATCGCGAAGCGTATTGCGGGCCGCACGCTCCGCGACATCGCCTGCCGCGCCGCTCGGGAAAAAGCCGATCACCGAGGTAACACCATTCTGGCTGGCATGAGCGAGCGTGCGCGCCACGACGCCGCCGGGCAGGAACGAGTTCAGGTAAACGCGCGGGCCGGCGACATTGCGGTCTGAGGAGAAGGCGATCATCATCTTGCCGGCCGGCCGCGTGATCGCGGAGGCCGCGGAAACTTCGCTCGCAAAGACCGGGCCGAGCACCAGCGACGAGCCTTCATAGATCGCGGCGCTGGCGGCGGACTGCACGGCATTTGCATCGCTGCCGGTATCCTTGATCACGAGCTGCATCGCATCGAGGCCGACATCGTCCATCGCGAGAACGGCGGCATTGCGAAATTCGCGTCCGACCTGGGCGCTCGTTCCCTGCCCGGACATAGGCAGGAGGAGGGCGACGCGGACGGAACCACGGCCGATCACTTCGCCGCTGGGCGCCGGCAATGCGGACAGGTCCGGCGTTTCCTGCGCGGAAAGCTGCGCCGGTTGCTGTTGCGGCAAGCCACTCGGAACATTGGTCTGGCAAGCGGCCAAAAGCGCGAGGCTGAAGAAAAGGGCAAGGTGCCTGATCGAAAAACGCGTCACAAACTTCACTTTCCAGCCGCTGCCGGCTTCAAACTCACGGTGGACTTTGCAAGCTGCCGGGTGCCGTGTCAAAGCTCGCGCAGTAAACAGGGTGAGCGATCATGAGCATAGCGAACGAAACTGAAGCACCAAAGAGCTTCATGATCGGCCAGACGCTCATGCCTGCCCGCACGCTTGAGCCGGCGCTTTATCTTGTCTCGACTCCGATTGGCAATCTGGGCGACATCACCTTGCGTGCGCTCGAAACGCTGGCGGCCGCGGACATTCTGGCCTGCGAGGATACCCGCGTGACCCGCGTGCTGCTGGAGCGATACGGCATTCGCCGCCGCGCCTTCGCCTATCACGAGCACAATGAAAGTGAAGCGACGCCACGGCTGGTCGAGGCAATCGCAAGCGGCAAAAGCGTGGCGCTGGTCAGCGATGCCGGAACGCCGCTGATTTCCGATCCGGGCTACCGGCTGGTGGGGGCGGTGACGCAAGCCGATCTGCGCGCCATCCCCATTCCCGGCGCATCGGCTGTTTTGTCAGCGCTTGCCGTGTCGGGCCTGCCGACGGATTCTTTCTTTTTCGCCGGGTTTCTTTCCGCAAAAGACGGCGCGCGCCGCAACCGGCTTGGCGAGCTGAAGGCTATTCCCGGCACGCTGGTCTTTTATGAATCGCCGCGCCGGCTCGATGCGAGCCTGCGGGCCATGAGCGATGAGCTGGGAGAAGCCCGGCAGGCGAGCGTTTCGCGCGAATTGACCAAGGCTTTCGAGGAAGTGCGGCGCGGCACGCTGGCGGAACTGGCCGCGCATTACACGCAAGCCGATACGCCCAAGGGTGAGATCGTCATCTGCGTTGGCCCGCCGGGGGCTGCCGAAGCGCCGGGTGAAGCGGATGTGGATGCGTTGCTTCTTGCGCTGTCTGCCGATCTTTCCGCTTCAAAGGCAGCGGGCGAAGCCGCGCGTCAGACAGGTCTCGCCAAAGGTGACCTTTACAAACGCCTGCTGGCCTTGCGGGACGGCGAGGAATGACGGCCCCTGCGAAAGCGCGCGTGAAGGCTTACAAACGGGGCCATTCCAGCGAAACGCTCGCAAGCATTGCGCTGCGATTGAAGGGCTACCGGATCGTTGCGCGCCGCTATCGCACCAGGCTTGGCGAAATCGACCTGATCGCGCGCCGGGGCGATCTGGTTCTGATCGTGGAAGTGAAGGCGCGGAGCACTCTCGTTCAGGCGATTGAAGCCATATCCGGCCTTTCCGAGCGCCGCATCGCCTCCGCTGCTGATGTTTGGCTCGCTAAACAAGCCGATTATGCACGCTTGTCCGTGCGGTTTGATCTCGTCGCTGTGCTCCCCTGGCGCTGGCCGATCCATGTCGAGAATATTTTCCAGGCGAGGCAATAAAGGGCCTGGGCAAGGCTTTGAAGATCAGCGGCGGCTGACGGTCATCCACAAACCGCCTTCGGGTTGTGTCGTCAGCTTTTGGACGGGCCAGGGATTGGTTTCATCCGTGGTGTCGAAACGAAATCGCGAAAGCAGCACCGCAAGCGCAATGGCGGCTTCCTGCATGGCAAAGCTTGCTCCGATGCAGGTTCGGGCGCCAGCCCCGAAAGGCAGATACTGGTAGCGGTCAATGGAATCGCGATTTTCCGGATGAAAGCGCGACGGCTTGAACGCATCCGGATCGTCCCAGAATTTGCGGTGGCGATGAACCGTCCATGGCATCATCAATACCTGTGTTCCCTTGCGAATCTGCAACTCGCCATAGCTGTCATCTTCGATCGGCTCGCGGTTGAGAGAAGGGGCCGGCGGATAAAGCCGCATCGCTTCTTCGAAAGCCGCGCGTGTCAACGGCATTGCATCCAGCCAATCGACAGGATCGGAGATAGCGGCCACGACCTGATCCACTTCCCGTTCGATCTTGTCGCGCTCCCACGGCGCGTTGGCGAGGCAATAAAGCGTCCAGCCGAGTGCGCGGGCGGTGGTTTCATGACCGGCACCGATAAAGGTGATGATATTGTCTTCAACCTCGCCGCGTGTGAGCCCATCAGGGCCTTGCGCCCGCAGCAGCAGCGTCAGGAAGTCTTCCGGCACCGCATCCGGTTCGCGCTCCATACGGGCGCGACGCATTTCCATCGTGTCGGCGACGATCTTGCGAAAATAGGCGAGTGTTTTGCGCCCTCGGATCTGCGTGAAGCGCGGCAACCATCTCGGCGCGCGCAGAAGGTCGAGCGGATCGACCCGCCCCATGGTCTCGAACAAGCGATCAATCTGCGTTTCAAACGATCCGGGCTCTCCGGCGATCTCACCGGAAAACAGGGTTTCGGCCAAGATTTCATAGGTCAGGGTTGTCATGTCGCGCGCAATGTCGACGGTTTCGCTTTGTCCTTCGTAGCGTTCCGCAAATTCCTGCGTGCGCTTCAGCATAGGCTGCGCGAAATTACGATTGTGGCGGGGTGTGAACACCGGTGCCATGGCCTTACGGGAACGCTTCCAAACTGTGCCTTCAGCCGTCAAAAGCCCATCGCGTAGAATCGGGCGCAGAATATTCTGCCGGACCGTCGCCATCTTGTAGTTTTTGGCGTTGTCGACCAGCACATGCCGGATCAGACCAGGGTCGTTTGCGATCAAAAGAGGACCGCCGATCCCGGATACCGAGATCCATGGTTCGTTGTAGGAGGGTTCACCCCAAAGTTCGAGCGGGTTGCGGTAAACGATCCGCATCATCTCCAACATGGAAGGTGGAGATGTGCGCGGCTTGGGTGCGGGTGGGATAAACGGTAGCGGGGTACTGTCCATTTGGCGGCTCCTGACGCCGTTCATATGGGAACGCCGCTTCAGCGCTTCCAATTTCTTGTGCGCAAGACGTGATTACAAACCGCGGCAAAGCCAAATCGGAATAAAGTTGCACCGAATTATGCAACCAATTCAGGTGTTCTCGGTTATGGCTGCGTGTGACAGGGATCCAGAACCAAACATGGCATGCAAGATATTAGTGGTCGAGGACGAAATTTTCGTCGCCATTGAGATCGAACATGTGGTGGAAGAGCTGGGCCATTGCGCTGTGGGAATCGCGGCCGATGCAAGAACCGCTCTGGATCTGGCTGATGATGCTGATATCGCCCTGGTGGATCTCAATCTGAGTGATGGGGCGACAGGACCAGAGATCGGTCGCGCATTGGCGGCAAAACATGGCATCACGGTTCTGTTCATGACGGCAAATCCGTCACAGCTGGGACACGGGGTCCCGGGCACGCTTGGCGTGCTTTCGAAGCCGGTTGCAGACGAGGAGCTGAAGCAGGCGATTCAATATGCAACGGCCTGCCATCATAAAACCACCGCTGAGCCACCCAAGCGCCTGCATCTTTTCGCTGGAGTGGCAGACCCGCTGGCGGGTTAGAGCTTGTGGGTCGCCAGTCGAGCGCGCCGGACCATCTAAGCTTAATGCGCCTCATCCCAATTCAGCGCAGCGCGCGCATCGACCTGCAACGGTACCGATAGCGAAACCGCAGGCATCGCCGCATCTTCCATCACCTTGCGAATGATCGGGATCGCGCCATCAACATCCTTATCTGCAGCTTCAAAAATCAGTTCGTCGTGCACCTGGAGCAGCATCCGCACGTCGCCGTAACCGGCCTCTGCCAATGCGCCATCCATTTTCACCATGGTACGGCGGATAATGTCGGCAGCCGACCCTTGGATCGGTGCGTTAATGGCCGCGCGTTCGGAATTGGCGCGGATGGAGGGATTCGATGCGCGGATTTCGGGATAATGGGCGCGGCGGCC
>JAFAGL010000259.1 GCA_023422735.1 Pseudomonadota bacterium | reverse complement strand
GACGATCACATTGCCCTTGTAAAGCTTGAGGCGCACGTCGCCTTCGACATGTTCCTGGCTCTTGTCGATCAGCGCTTGCAGCATTTCGCGCTCCGGCGAGAACCAGAAGCCGTTATAAATCAGCTCGGCATAGCGCGGCATCAACTCGTCCTTGAGATGGGCTGCGCCCCGGTCGAGCGTGATTGATTCGATGGCGCGGTGCGCTTGCAAAAGGATCGTACCGCCCGGCGTTTCGTAGACGCCGCGGCTTTTCATACCGACGAAGCGGTTTTCCACGAGGTCGAGCCGGCCAATGCCATTGTCGCGGCCAAGATCGTTCAGTTTGGCAAGCAGGGTGGCCGGGGAAAGCTTTTCGCCATTGATCGAAACCGCATCGCCCTTTTCGAAGCCAATGGTGATTTCGGTGACCTGATCGGGCGCATCCATCGGAGAGACGGTGCGCTGGTGAACATATTCCGGCGCTTCGGTCCATGGATCTTCCAGAACCTTGCCCTCGGACGAGGAATGCAGAAGATTGGCGTCAACCGAGAAGGGCGCTTCGCCCTGCTTGTCCTTGGTCACCTGAATCTGGTGTTCCTGCGCGAATTGCAGCAGATCGGTGCGCGATTTGAAGGTCCAGTCACGCCACGGCGCGATCACCTTGATATCCGGGTTCAGCGCATAAGCGGAAAGTTCGAAACGAACCTGATCGTTGCCCTTGCCGGTCGCGCCGTGGGCAATCGCATCGGCGCCGGTTTCCTTGGCAATCTCGACCAGGCGCTTTGAAATCAGGGGGCGGGCGATCGAAGTGCCGAGCAGATAAAGCCCCTCATATTCGGCATTGGCGCGGAACATCGGGAAAACGAAATCGCGCACGAATTCCTCGCGCACATCTTCGATATAGATTTCCTTGATGCCCATCATCTCGGCCTTCTTGCGGGCCGGTCCGAGTTCCTCGCCCTGACCGAGATCGGCGGTAAACGTCACCACTTCGGCATTCAGCTCGGTTTGCAGCCATTTCAGGATGATCGACGTGTCGAGGCCGCCTGAATAGGCAAGCACAACCTTTTTGACGTCTTTGGGGGTGCTGCTCGTCATGAAAGTTTCCTGAAAGTTGGCAAGGAATGATGCGCCCTTTTATCAGGACGACTCAAACGAACAAGCTGTCTTCCAAACCAAGATGGAGAGGGATATGAGCCCAGCATGATTTCACGCATGGCAGAACCGGCTTCTCAAGCCTCGAACTTGCACCACCGCGTCACGGCCGGATGGGTATGGTTCACGCAAGGCCGGCTCGGCATTTTGCCATATCCGGTCCTGTTCGTGATTGGCTATTTCCTGTTGCAGGCCTTGTTGCTGTCGCTGACGCGCAACGGCGCGAGTTTCGATGGCGCGGAACAGTTGGTCACCAGCCAGTCGCTCGAATGGGGATATGGCCGCTCGCAGCCCCCTTTATACACATGGCTGTTGTTTGGTCTCGAAGGGCTGGTGCGAGCCCCGCTGGTGGCCGAACATCTTCTGAAAGCTGCTCTTTTCATCATCGGATTTTCGGCGATTTATGTCACGGCGCGCCAGATCGGTTTCAGCAAATCCGCTGCGGCGGTGGCCATGTTTGCTACGTTTCTTTTGCCGGAAATCGGATGGCAGGCGCAAACGGCCTACACGCATTCGACGCTGGTTTTCGCAACGGGGTCTATGCTTCTTTATTCTTTCAGCCGCTTGTCGCCGCAAAGCGGCACGGCGCAAATGGCGCTGTTCGGCTTGCTGGCCGGGCTTGCCTTATTATCGAAATTCAGTGCGGCGTATCTGATTGTTGCCATGTTGGCGGTTCTTTGGTGGCAAGGTGAGTTGCTGGCGATCTTGGCGCGCAAACAGGCGCTTGCAGCACTTGCCTGTCTGGTTCTGTTGGTTGCCCCACATCTCGTTTGGTCGTTTCTGCATCCCGACCTCTTGTTTGCGCTGAAAGGCCGTTTCGAACTGGAAGCCTATTCGAATCCGCTCGTCGCGCGTGCCGTCGGCTTGCTGAATTATCTGGTTTCGGTGGCGATCTTTATCGCTCCTGTTGCTTTGGCGAGCGGGCTCGCCGCAGGCTGGCCATGGCGATTCTTGCGACCGATGATGGACGGCGAAAAACGGCTTCATGCCGTGTTGTTCTGCGGTCTGGGGATCATGGCCCTGACGCCGATTCTTTCCGGCGCTTCGGATTTCGCGCCGCGTTGGCCGCTGGCCGCCATTTTCTTTTACGGCATCATTGCCACAAGCTTCGTGGATCGCATCCGTCCGCAGCGACTTGCTGCGTTCGGAATGATCGCCGTTCTGATCGCTGTCGTGTTCATGTGCGTGATGAGCATTCGCTCAAGTCTGCCGGAGTCCCGCTTCGAGAATGATTACAACGCCCTGCTTTCACGCATCGAGCAAAAAGCAGGGCCTGTCCGCTCGGTGGTCATCGCGGATTACCCCGTTTTAGCCAATCTGCGGCTCGCGCGTCCCGATCTGCGGCTTGTGATGGACGAGTTTCCGTTCACACAGCGCTATCTGGGTCCGCAATCCGTTTATCTCTGGATCTCGGATGGCGGCATGCCAGAGCGCCTGAAAGCCCTGGCGCGCAAAGCCGGTCGCGATCCGGACAATCTGGTTTGGGTGGAGATCCCGGTCATCGACAGCTATGGCAACGAGACCAGCACCGTGGTGCGGGCGGCGTTCTGAAATCCCATTGCGCCAGCAAATGTTTGGGCTAGATTGCGACGTCCAACAGAGCCCCTTTCATGAGCTTCATTCCCGATTTCCCGATCATTCTGCAATTCGCAATCGCAACATTCATCCTTTCGATCACACCGGGGCCCGACATGACATTGTTTGTCGGACGCGCATTGTCGGAAGGGAGGACAGCCGGTTTTGCCTGCATGGCCGGGGCGCTGACCGGCATTGTCATCCATACCAGTCTGGTTGCACTCGGCCTGTCGGCACTGATCATCGCGTCGCCGCAAGCCTTTTTGGTGCTCAAGGTCGTAGGAGCCGGATATCTGGTGTTTCTGGCCGTTCAGGCGCTGCGCAAAGGCTCCGCCTTTTCACCTGACACAACCAAACGCGCGCCGCGCTCGGTGTTTGCCAACTGGTTGACCGGGCTTGGCATCAATCTTTTGAACCCGAAGATCATCCTGTTTTTCATGACCTTCCTGCCGCAGTTCGTTTCGGTGTCCGATCCGCACGCGCCGGGCAAGCTGTTCTTCCTTGGCCTGTTGTTCATCCCGTTGTCGCTGCCGGTAACTGTACCGATGGTCATTGCTGCAGACAAATTCTCCAGGCTTTTGCGCAAGAACCCCACGGTCACGCGGGTGGTCGATTATGTCTTTGCCGGAATTTTCTCGGCTTTCGCGCTCAAGATCCTGACGGCGCAGGCGCGCTGAGCGCAGGCCGTCGGGCCACGACCCGGCGCCCTGCCGCGAGCCAGTAAGCAGTTCCGCCGAGATAGCCGCCCGCCAAACAAGCGGGGACGAAAGACGGCAGGTCGAACAAGGAAGCGTCCGCAAGGGTGAACAAGGCGAGTGAGGGAACGACATTGGCAAGGCCCGCCAACGCGTAATGGAACCAGCGTTTCCAGTGCATTCGCTCGCCGATGGCGATTGCCACGATGAACCCCGGCAAAGCGCAGATGGTGGTGTAATAAAGTCCGATTCCGATGATCTCACCGAGATCGCGAACGATGCCATCGGGTCCGGAAACGAACATGGTCGACACCAATGGAGGTCCGAATATGATCGCCTCCACCATGATCACCGCGCTGACCACGGCGGCGACATAGCCCAGCAGAACCCAAAGAACGGTGACGAGCCAGCGCTTCATTCTTCGCCGTGATTTGCGATCATCATGGCTTCGAAAGCCAGCCGCTCGGTCTTTTTCATGCGCTCGGATTCGGATTTCAACTGGCCGCAAGCCGCAAGGATATCGCGCCCGCGCGGCGTGCGGATCGGCGAAGCATAGCCGGCATTATTGACGTAATCGGCGAATTTCTCGATCTGCTCCCATTCCGAACACTGATAATTCGTGCCAGGCCATGGATTAAACGGGATGAGGTTGATCTTGGCCGGAATGCCCTTGAGCAACTGCACCAGCGCCTTGGCGTCTTCCATGGAATCGTTGACGTCGCGCAGCATCACATATTCGAAGGTGATGCGCCGTGCATTGG
>JAFAGL010000140.1 GCA_023422735.1 Pseudomonadota bacterium | reverse complement strand
GGCTTTGGTTATTATTTTGCGCATGTCGTGCTCCCGAAACCCGCTGCCCGCTTTCGGGAGACATGTTTTAGCATGAGAACCCTCGCGCCATCGGCGGCGAGGGTTCTTGCTATCGGGCGTCTGCAACCGTTGCCGGCAGAGCTGGGAACGGCGTTGCGACGACGCCTTTGTGCAGTGTGGATATTGCAGCCTATTGACGCCGGCCGATCCTGAGGCTTTTTCGAGAGAAAAGACGCGACGCTTCGGCATGGCGACGAGGTCAAGAGCTTGCCATCTGATGGCCGGCCCTCGTGTCCCTCATCGCCTCAGTCGGGGCTGCTCCGACGATACAACGGGAATTTTTGTGGTATCCGGGTGGTCAGAGGCCGCCCATGTGGAACGCCTTGATCTCGAGATATTCGTCGATGCCCGCGCGTGCGCCTTCGCGGCCGAGGCCCGACTGCTTGACGCCGCCGAAGGGCGAGACAGTCGTCGACACCACCCCTGTGTTGAGCCCGACCATGCCGAATTCAAGCGCCTCGCCCACGCGCCAGGCGCGGCGGATGTTCTCCGTATAGAAATAGGCGGCCAGGCCAAAGGGGGTGGCATTCGCCATCGCGATGACTTCTTCCTCGGTTTCAAACCGGAAAAGGGCTGCGACCGGGCCGAAAGTCTCTTCCGACGCCAGCTGCATTTCCAGCGTGGCCCCGGTCAGAACCACGGGGGCGGCGTACTGGCCGGCCGGCGTTTCGGCCTGAGCCGCGATTGTCGCCCCCTTCGCAACGGCGTCGTCGACATGGCGATTGATCTTGTCGATGGCGGCAGAATTGATCATTGGCCCGATATCTATGCCAGTGTCGAAGCCCGGACCCACCTTCATTGCGCTCACGCGCGCCGAAAGCTTGTCGGCGAAATCCTGGTAGATCCCTGCCTGGACGAAAATCCTGTTCGAGCAAACGCAAGTCTGGCCGCCGTTGCGGAACTTCGAGCCGATCGCCCCATCGACCGCCGCGTCCAGGTCGGCATCATCGAAGACGATGAAGGGTGCATTGCCGCCAAGTTCCAGCGAAAGCCGTTTCACCGTCGGTGCGGATTGTGCCATCAAGATCGAGCCGACCCGCGTCGAGCCAGTGAACGAGATTTTGCGCACCGTCGGATTCGATGTCAGTTCACCTCCGATCGCAGTCGGCAGGCCCGTCACGATGTTGATAACACCAGCGGGAATCCCCGCGCGTTCTGCGAGAACGCCAAGCGCCAATGCCGAATACGGAGTAAATTCCGAAGGCTTGATCACCACGGTGCAGCCCGCCGCCAAGGCAGGCCCCACTTTGCGGGTGATCATCGCATTAGGAAAATTCCATGGCGTAATGATGCCGGACACGCCCACCGGCTCCTTGAGCGTCAGAATCCGGCGATCACCGCTCGGCGCGGGGATGACGGTGCCGTCGATGCGGCGGGCCTCCTCCGCGAACCACTTGATGAAGGAGGCGCCATAGGCGATCTCGCCCTTGGCCTCGGCCAGGGGTTTGCCTTGCTCGAAGGTCAGGATGCGGGCGAGATCATCGACATGCTCGTCCATGAGCGCGAACCAGCGCTCGAGCAGCGAGGCGCGGTGGCCGTGCGTGGTGCGCTTCCAGCTAGAGAAGGCATCATTCGCGGCGTCGATGGCGAGCCCGACTTCCTCTGCGGTCAGGTCGGGTATCGTGCCGATGACCTGGCCGGTCGCGGGATCGGTCACATCGACGAAGCCGCCGCTGTCCGAATCGCGCCATGCGCCGCCGATCAGCGCCTGTTGGCGAAAGAGGGAGGAGTCCTTAAGGCCCAACGGATTGGCATCAGTCATGTGTCAGTCCTTGATTGCAGCGAGAACCGCGGAGGTGATGGTTTCTGTTTGATCCCTGCCAGGCACCGTGCCGATGCCGTTGGCGGTTACCGCTTCCATGGCCCGGATGATGCGCAACGCCGCGTCCGTCTCGCCCAGGTGATCGAGCATCTGCGAGGCAGACCAGATTGCGGCCATGGGATTGGCGATGCCCAGGTGAGCGATATCGGGAGCCGAACCGTGCACCGGCTCGAACATAGACGGCGCATGACGGTCGGGATTGATGTTTGCCGATGCCGCGAAGCCTAGCCCTCCTTGGATGGCGGCGCCGAGGTCTGTCAGGATATCGCCGAAAAGGTTAGAGGCGACAATCACGTCCAGGCTTTCCGGCGCCGACACCATTCGCGCGCAGATGGCATCGACATGGAAGCTGCTGACTTCGACCTCGGGATAGTCCTTGGCAATCTGGTTGGTGACCTCGTCCCAGAAAACCATCGAGTATTTCAGCGCATTCGACTTCGTGACGGAAGCCAGTCTCTTGCGCCGCTTCATCGCCTGCTCAAAGCCGAAGCGGATGATCCGTTCGACGCCGGTACGCGTGAATATCGCGGTTTCAACCGCCACCTCGTTGCTGGCGCCGACGTGGAGGTTGCCACCAGCGCCTGAATACTCGCCCTCCGTGTTCTCACGGATGCAGAGGATGTCGAAATCGCGGGTTCTTAGCGGACCCTCGACGCCTGGCAGCAGGCGATGGGGGCGGATATTGGCATATTGCACGAAGGCCTTGCGGATCGGCAGCAGGAGGCCGTGCAGGGAAACGGAGTCCGGCACCTTGGCTGGCCAACCCACTGCGCCGAGCAGGATGGCGTCGAAGTCACGAAGGATATCGATGCCATCCCTGGGCATCATCCGACCGTGTTCGAGGTAGTAATCGCAAGACCATGGAAAGGTCACGCCTTCGAGTGTCGCTCTCGTCGCCGCTTTTTGCGCAACGGCGAATGCGGCCTCCGTTACAGGGACGCCGATCCCATCGCCAGGGATCAATGCAATGCGATATTTCGGCATCGCGAACTCCTTTAAAGATCAATAAGCACGCTCTTGAAGCGGCGGTTGGCGTGATAGGCTTCGCGCCCCAGGTCCTTGCCTATTCCGGAGGATTTATAACCTCCTGTCGGCAGCAGATGATCGCGCGAGCGGCCGTATCGATTGATCCAGACGGTGCCCGCCTCGATGGCGCGGGTGACCCGGATGGCACGCGACAAGTCGCGGGTGTAGACACCCGCGCAAAGCCCATAGGTTGGGTGATCGGCAAGGCTGAGCGCCTCATCCTCCGAACCGAAGGTCTGGACTGTCAGGACCGGGCCAAATATCTCCTCGGTCACCGCCGGAGAACTTGCGTCGACCGAGCCGAGGATGGTGGGCGCATAGAAATAGCCCGGACGATCCATGCGAATGCCTCCGGTCAAGACCTCGGCGCCCCGATCCTTTTCAGCCCGGATGATATCTTCCATCCGTGAAATCTGCTTTTCGGAGATGATCGGGGAGAAGTTGCCGTCTTCTTCCCAGGTCGCGCATGGCTTGACGGCGCCCATGTGGGAAACCACCAGGCCGGTCAGTTGCTGGGCCACGCTTTCGGCGACCAGCACACGGCTGCCCGCGACGCAGGATTGCCCGGCATTGAACAGGATGCCATTCGCAATGCATTTGGCCGCCAGTTCCAGATCTGCATCGTCGAAGACGATCTGCGGCGACTTTCCGCCAAGTTCCAGCGTGACCGGCTTCACGCCGGTTCTAGATATATTAGACATGATTGCTCGACCGGCCGCGGTCGAGCCGGTGAAGCTGACCTTACCGATGTCGGCATGGCCCGTCAGGGCATTGCCGGTGGTCGCACCGTCGCCGAGAACCACATTGAAAACTCCAGCCGGAATCCCGGCTTGCACCGCCAGTTCCGCAAGGCGGATTGTCGACCATGGGGTCATTTCGGAAGGCTTCAGAACGACAGCGTTCCCGGCTGCAAGCGCAGGCCCCAGCTTCCAGCCGGCCATGGTGATGGGGAAGTTCCAGGGCGTAATGGCGCCGACCACGCCGTAGGGCTCGTCCATGATCATCCCGAGCGAGGTGTCGCCGGTCGGGACCAGGGAACCGGATTCCTTGTCAGCGAATTCGGCGAAGAAGCGGATCTGCTCGGCCATGACGCCGATGTCAAAAGCGGGCACCTGCGAGATGAGACGCGTCGAGGAAATCGCCTCAAGGGGGCCAAGAACCGCGACATCCTTCTCGATAAGATCAGCCCACGCCAGGAGGGACCGTGCGCGATGGCGCGGCGGCAACGCACCCCAACCGGACTTTTTCTGCGCTGCGCGGGCATTTTGCACAGCGCGGTCCACCATCTCTTCGTCCGCTATGGGACAGCTGTTGATCCGCTGGCCATCCGAAGGACGCACAACGTCGATCCTGCCCTCGTCGGGAATCAGTTCGCCGCCAATGAAATGGCCTACGGGCAGGGGAATGCTGCTGGGTTCAAAGGCGATAGGCATGCTGCACTTTCCGTCTGTTTCGCAGAAGATTAGCAGACCGCGGGCCGCATGATTGACCCACGGCGGGATGATCCGAAGATGATTCTCCTGTTTCGAGCCTTGCGCACGAAATTCTCTGTCGCTTGGATGGTCCCACGAGCGGAATCAGACGGAAATTGGTCCGGCAGGAAATTCTACGGTGCGACGGTCGCGGTCGGAAAGGGTTGCTCTAGCCTCGGCAAGACCGGTGTTCTTTTAGCGGAATTTCATGCTACAGACGGGCGTCTCGTCCAACAAAAGGCATGTGAACTGTGAAGCTTGATAGGATCGATATCAGGATTCTGCACGAGCTACAGAAGAACGGCAGGCTCAGCAATGTGGAGCTGGCCGAGCTGGTTCACCTGTCACCCAGCCCGTGCCTCATGCGGGTGAAGAAATTGCAACAGGCCAGATACATCACCGGCTATTTCGCGCAGATCAATACTGCGAAGCTCGGACAGACTCTGACCGTCTTCACGGAGGTCACGCTCAAGAACCATCGTCAGATCGACTTTGCCCGTTTCCAGGAAGCGCTCGAAAAAATTGACGAGGTGATCGAGTGCCACCTCGTCTCCGGCGGCTATGACTATCTCCTGAAATTCGTCACCGCCGGCGTCTCGGAGTATCAGGAGATCATGGAACGGCTAATCGATGCTGAAGTGGGGATCGATAAATATTTCAGCTTCGTCGTCATGAAGACGCCGTTTGCGAAGAACCATCTGCCGCTGAAGACGCTCTTCAACGACTGAGCGGAGACGAGGCGCCCGACGCCAGCCGGGCGGCTCACGCGGGATCGCGAAGAATTCTGTCGGTCGGACCGGTGGTCAGGGGAGTTTCAGGCCTGCTGCGGAACCCCAGCCAGCATCGGCTGTCCGGCCACGATGCGGCGACGGCTCGCGTGAAATTCAGCCTATGGCCTGATTGAGCAGGCCGAAGATTTTCTGTGGCCCGGCGATGTCATGCGCGGTTCCCCTCGCCATCGCGATCACAGAAGATTCGTGCTTGAGCCCGCACGAAAACAGGTGATCCTGAAGTGGCCCGTCGAGGCAAGCCGTATCTACGCAAACGAAGTTCCCCACATTCTCTTTGACGTGATGAGCGACAAGGGCAACGGCATCCGCTTCGGTGATCGCGACGATCGGTCCGATCGCCTTGCCGCGCCCGAAGGCCCGGCACAGCGCATAGCCGGTCACCTCTCCATCGGTTTCGATGACCGCGACCGAGCCCGCCGACAACACAACGTCGAGGATACCGGCTCTCGATACCGGATAGGCCGCCGCATCGAGTGCGCGGATACGATCGGTCTCATCCGGACGCATAACGCGGACCAGCGCGTTTCCCTGCGGGACAACGTTCGGGCAGTCCGCAACCACGCCTTGAATCTGGAACACGGTGGATCCGGCGCGAAATCCGTGGGCCACGTAGATGGGATAAGCGTCAGGCGTTGCGCACACAACGACATTCCGCCCTTCCGAGCGTTGTAACATCTGGTCCACCAGCCAGTCATTCGTGCCGGTTTCGAACATGCGCGGCGCGATGATCACCATGCCGAGCGCGCCGAAATCCGGCGTGATCGGATAAAACATCGCCGAGCCCAGAATCCGGCCGATCTCATCGGCGGCATAGATGCCTTCACCGATCTGGAGCGCGAACTCCCAGTCTTCGAAACGATGCATCCAGCCGGCTGCCACCGAAAGTTGATGCAGGCGCCGAATATCCTGAGGCGACATCGTGCGAATTGTCAGCGAGAATGATTCGATTTTCTTCGATGGAAGCTCCGACATCGGCGCCAACGATCCTTCTGAGGTTGGCAAGTCTTACAATGAAGCCAGCGGCAAATGTCACTCTTCAAGCCGACATTTCAGCATAAACAACTGTTGATCGTCCTGGAGGAGAGGGATGCGCATCCGGCATTCCCCGTTGATAGAGGCGTCGGTCGTCGCCAGATTCGCGGGACAGCCGCCGGAATGTCTGCCGCGCGCCTTTGAAGTTGCGGAAAATGCTCCGCGCAAGCCGGCTGCGGCTGGTCCGGCTGCTCGTAGCGAGGCTTGATCCATGCTGGACCGCGGAAGCTTCCGAAGCGTATCATTTAAAGTGATAATCACCCAAAAAATTATCATTAGCCGCAAATGGCTGGCAATGTGAATGGTAATGTACGCTGGCCGTGGATAGTGGAGCGCCTCGAAAGCACAGCAGCCCCGGCTGCGAGAGGCGTGATATTTTCGCCGGCTTGACGTGGCGGCTTTGAGCTTCGCACCGGTGCCGCGAAGTGGGCTACGCGTTCGCATTGGGTTTGCACAGAAGAAAGCAAGGAAGGCGGTCGAGGACTGGACTGACGTAGGGATCCTGCAAAACTGGAGATCGGTGATCTACGCCGACGCGTCCCGCGACACGTCAAATCTCATGCGGATACCGTCCGTATTTCGCCATCATCAATTCAAGAACAGGAAAAAGGGGTTCCGCAGTGATTTTTCGTATAGCCGGCGCGGCGCTTTGCATGTCGCTATATCTGTCGACGGCGGGTTTTTCGGAAGACGCCGAAAAGACGCTTGTGGTTGCAGACAATACTGAACTGACGTCGTTCGACCAGTACTACAACAACCAGCGAATCGGCGTCATCATTTCGAACCACATATTCGACAGGCTGATTTATCGGGATCCGAAAACCAACGAGATGCTGCCGATGCTGGCAACGTCGTGGGAGTGGAAGGATGATTTGACCCTCGTCCTGAAGCTGCGCGAGGGCGTTAAATTCCACGATGGCGAGGCCTTTGACGCGGACGACGTCGTGTACACCATCACGCAGGCGCTCGACCCGAAAAACCCGGTCCTGCAGCGCAACAATGTCGCGTGGATCAAGGAGGTCACCAAACTCGACGACATGACCGTGCAGATGAGTCTTCATCAGCCATTTCCGGCTGCTCTGCACTATCTTTCGGGTCCCGTGCCGATTTACGGAAAGGACTACTATGAGAAGGTTGGTCCGGACGGGATGAATGCCAAGCCGATCGGCTCGGGCCCCTACAAGGTCGGCGACTTCGAGCTGGGTTCTTATGTGGATTTGGTGCGCAACGAGAACTATTGGGAGGGTGGCCCCCGCAGCAAGCCAGCAATCGGCAATATCAAGATCAGGACGATCCTTGATATCAATGCTCAGATAGCCGAACTTGTCACGGGTGGCATCGATTGGGCTTGGCGCCTAAGCAACGACCAAGCGCAAAGCCTGGCGTCGATCCCTGAACTGAAATTGGTTCCAGGTCAGACGATGCGCGTCACATTCCTTGACATGGACTCCGCCGGCCGGAGCGGCGACCATCCTTTGAAAAACGTGCTGGTCAGGCGGGCAATTTCGCACGCAATCGACCGGGATACAATCCGCTCCAGCTTCATGCCTGCCGGCGGCGAGGTTCTGAACGCATTTTGCTACCCCATGCAGACCGGCTGCTCGCAGGATGTGGAAGTCTTTGATTTCAATCCCGAGAAGGCTAAGGCGCTGCTGGCCGAGGCGGGCTTGGCTGATGGTTTCAGCGTCGCGCTGACGGCCGCCACGATTGACCGAGACATTTCGGAGGCCATTGCCGCCGATCTGCGAAGGGTCGGCATCCAGGCACAGGTCCAACTCGCGCCCTATGCAGCCACTCGCGACAGCTTGCGGGCAGGCAAGGTCACCATGCTGTACAGCTCTTGGGGCTCGTTCTCGATCAATGACGTCTCCGCCATAACGAGTGTGATGTTCAATATGACGGGAGATGACATCCATCGCGATCAGCAGGTCCACGATCTTACACGCGAAGGTGACGGAATTCTCGACGCAGAGCGGCGAGAAGAAGCCTATCGTCAGGCCTTGCAGCGTATCGCCTCGGAAGCCCTGATACTTCCGATGTGGTCCGGATCCGTGAACTACGTCTTCAACAGTGAACTCGACTTCACTCCTTTTGCAGATGAGATTCCTCGCTTTGATTTGGCTCGCTGGAAATAGGATAATGGGCTCCCCCGCGTGTCGGGGGGCCCTCTGAGGTCAATCAATGTTTTTATTCACGTTTAAACGGACGCTGCTTGCCTTGGCGGTAGCCATGATGGCATCGTTCGTTACCTTCATGCTGCTTCGGCTGACGGGCGACGTCGCCACGGCACTGGCTGGAGAAGGGGCAAGCGATCTCGCCATAGCGGAGATCCGCCAGCGCTATGGCCTCGACCAGCCGCTGCTGAGCCAGTATCTCGCTTGGCTGCATCTCCTGCTGCAGGGTGATCTGGGAACGTCCATCTACCACAACGCGCCGGTTGCCCAATTGATCTGGGAACGACTAGGCACGACCTTGCTCCTCGGTTCGTTGTCCATAGCATTCGCCCTCAGCTTTGCCTTACCGCTAGGCATTCTCGGAGCGCTCAAGCCCGGAGGCGTGATCGATACGATCGGCACGTCCCTAGCGATGCTGGGACAGGCCATACCCACCTTCTGGCTGGCCCTTCTGCTGGTCATCGTCTTCGGCGTGCACCTGCGACTCCTCCCCATCTCGGGTTCCGACACGCTGTTGCACTTCATCATGCCTGCGATGGCTGTCGGCTTCTATTTCGCCCCGCCAATTCTGCGTCTGACGCGCGCGGGAATGATCGACGCCATGAAGGCGGACTACGTGCGCATGGCAATATCCAAGGGATTGCCGATGCGCATCGTCGTTATCAAGCATGCGCTTCGCAACGCTCTCTTGCCGTTGATTTCGCTGACTGCGGTGGAGGTGGGGTTCGTGCTTTCCGGTTCACTCGTCGTGGAAACGATATTCAGCATACAAGGAGTCGGACTGCTGGCTTATAACTCGGTCGTCCGGGGAGATTTCCCGCTCTTGCAGGGCTTTATCCTGGTCTTGTCGGTCGTGTTCAATTTCCTTGTCCTGGCTGCTGATCTGATCAGCGCATGGATAGATCCCCGGCTCAGGCAGGCAAAATGACCGAAACATACTCCAGGGCGACCCGCCGGCGCTTCGCGCCGATCTCATCGATCTGCAACAACAAGGGACTGACAGTAGGGCTAATCGTCTTTTTGCTGATAGCTTTGCTTGCCCTGTTTGCTCCGCTCATCAGTCCGCATGATCCTTACTCGGGATCCCTTTCTCAGCGGCTGATTGGGCCCATCTGGACCGAGAGCGGCACTTGGGCTCATCCTCTCGGAACGGATACCCAAGGTCGAGACTACCTGTCCCGGTTGCTATATGGCGCGCGCGTGTCGCTTTCCGTCGGAATACTCGCGACGGTTCTGGCATGCGTCATTGGTTCTGCCCTAGGCATCGTGGCTGGGTATTTTGGAGGCAAGGTCGATGCCGCCATCATGTTCATCGTGACGGTGCGCGTCTCGATGCCGGTCATTCTAATCTCCCTTGCGGTGCTGGCGGCTTCGGGGGCATCCTTTGTCGTCGTCGTAGTGACGCTCGGTTGCCTACTCTGGGACCGTTTCGCGATCGTTCTGCGTTCCGCAACGCAGCAGATTAGGAGCAACGAGTTCGTCGTCGCGGCCCGGTCGATGGGCTGCTCCCCAGCCTATATTCTCGTGCGCGAAGTTCTGCCCAATGTCCTGTCTCCGTTGGTTGTGATCGCTTCGCTGGAGATCGCGCATGCGATCCTTGTCGAATCCACGTTGTCGTTCCTTGGGCTGGGGGTTCCCCCTCCGGTCCCGTCATGGGGTTTGATGATCTCCGAGGGCAGGGCGCTCCTGTTTGCGCATCCTTGGCTGGTGACGATTCCCGGAATAGCGATCATGGTCCTTGTCCTAGCGGTAAACATGATGGGCGATGGCGTGCGTCGGCTGACCGCTCCCAGCGAGGAGCGCTGATAATGGAAAGCCTTTATTGCGTCGAGAATCTCAACGTCTCGCTGCCCCTTCGCGGTCAACCCCTGCACATCGTAAGGGGGGTATCCTTGGAGGTAGGCAGGGGAGAAGCGCTCGGAATAGTCGGGGAATCGGGCAGCGGGAAATCCGTTTTGGCCATGTCGCTGATCGGGCTGCTGCCCAAGTCCGCGAAAGTCACCTCGGACCGGATGGATTTCCTGGGGCAGGATTTGACGGGCGACCGGGGCCGAAGGTTGGGCAAGCTGCGCGGGCGCAGCATCGCGATGGTTTTTCAGGATCCGATGACGAGCCTCAACCCGCTTCTTTCGATTGGCGAACAGTTGACAGAAGCCTATCGGCTGCGCACGCGAGCAAGCGCTAAACAAGCAGCTGAACGAGCGGCCTATGTCCTCGAGCGGGTAGGGATCAGCGATCCAAAGACGCGCCTGCGGCAATACCCCCACAATTTGTCGGGTGGTATGCGGCAGCGCGTCGTCATCGCCATGGCTTTGATGGAGCAGCCCGATCTCATCATTGCGGATGAGCCGACGACGGCTCTGGACGTCTCCACGCAGGCCCAGATACTGGCCCTGCTGCACGACCTCAGGCAGGAATTCGGGCTGTCGATCATCGTAAACACCCACGACCTCAATCTCGTGTCGCAGCTCGTTGATCGCATCGCTGTCATGTATGCCGGCAATATCGTCGAGTGCGGACCAACCGCTGACATTCTCCGTCAACCGTCGCATCCGTACACGAAGGCGCTGCTCTCCTGTGCGCCGCGACATGGTCAGCAAGAACATGGAACACCGCTGGGTACCATCCCGGGTATTGTGCCGTCACTTCTCGGGAAAATAGACGGCTGCAGCTTTGCTGACCGTTGCGAACGTGCGGTCGACGAATGCAGGTCTTTAGAAATGCGGGACTTCATGGCCGCGCCATCGTGGCAGCATCGTTGTCTACGCGGACCGGGTGCTCCTCTGGAGGATACGAAAATATGACGCAGCTTCTGAAAGCGACGCATTTGCGAAAAGATTTCAGTATTCCCGGAAAGCTGTTTGGCCGCAAAGAGAATTTTTCGGCGCTCGACGATGTTTCCCTGACCGTGGGAACGGGTGAGATTCATGGCGTCATTGGGGAGTCGGGTAGCGGCAAAAGCACCCTGGGGCGAATTCTGCTTTCTCTGATGCGACCGACATCCGGAAATATTATTCTGGATGGAAAACCGCTCCAGTCTTACTCGACGATGGCTTTGGCGCGTTATATACAACCGATCTTTCAGGATCCGTACTCGTCTCTCAATCCACGCCGCACTATCGGGGCTGCGATCAGGCAACCTCTCGACGTGCATTCCATAGGCGACAAGCGCGAGCGCCAGAGAAAAGTCGAGCAGCTTGTTGAACTGGTCGGGTTGCCGCCACGGGTGCTTGATGCCCTTCCAAGCCAGATTTCGGGCGGTCAGCGGCAACGTATAGCCATTGCTCGCGCACTCATTCTTGACCCGAAAATCGTCATCGCGGACGAGCCCACCTCGGCGCTCGATGTTTCGGTGCAGGCGCAGGTCATCAATCTGATACTCGAGTTGCGGCGTGAACGATCGACGGCATTCGTCTTCATCACGCACAACATGGCGATTGTGGATCACATCGCAGATACGGTCACCGTGCTCTACAAGGGAAAGCCGGTCGACAGCGGCAGCAGGCAGCAAGTGCTTTCAAATCCAAGCCATGCCTACACGCGCAGTCTGATTGACATTGGTCTTCATCAAATTGCCCCAACCGAAAAGAATTTTTCTTGAAGGCCAAAACATATCGCAACATCATTTCACCGGCTTTGATGGCAGGTGTATTCCATCATTGAATAGGAAGCATCTGAGGCACAGGGCAGCTGGGGCACTTCGATGAAAATGCGGCGTAGATTCAGCCTAAGAGTGGTATGCGTCATCCCAGGTGATTGTCCGCCGTCAGGGATTTTGGGACAATTCACGCTTTGAGGACTGTCCCAGCCTGCTTGATCTGGACTTCGCCTGTGACAGGCTCGATCAGAAGTGGGCAGCAGGCATCTGCGATGTCTGGACCGCAGGGCTGGCTCTGCCTTGCCATTGGCGTCGATCGGAAAGAGCGCCGCATCATCGACCGGGAGGCTCGCGACCGGCCCGGCCATCCCGCTCGATGTCAGATGGTGACGACGACCTTGCCGACATGCGTGTTGGATTCCACAAGCTGATGTGCCGCCACGATCTCGTTTATCGACAGGACGCGGAAGATTTCCGGCGCAATCGTGCCGGCTTCGAACAAGGGCCAGACGCGCTCGTGCAGCTCGCGGGCAATCTCGCCCTTTTCTTCGATCGGGCGGGCGCGCAGGGTTGAACCCGTAACCGTCACGCGCTTGCGCATCAGGGTCGGGATATCGAGCGTAACTTCACGCCCGGCGAGCGAGGCGATGTGGACGATCCGACCCTTTTGCGCGATGGCCCGCATGTTTTCTGCAAAGAAGCGGCCCGCTCTCATGTCGAGAATGACGTCGACACCTTTCTTGCCGGTAAGTTCGAGGATGCGATCGGCGAAGTTCTCGCTGTTGTAGTCGATCGCATCGGTGGCTCCGAGCGAACGGCAGATGGCTGCCTTTTCCGGTGAGCTGACCGTGGCATAAACTGTCGAGCCAAGAGCGTGGGCGAGGCGGATCGCCGTGGTGCCGATGCCGGAAGCTCCGCCATGAACGAGAATGCTTTCGCCAGGCTTCAGGGCACCGGACTGGAAGACATTCGTCCAAACGGTAAAATAGGTTTCCGGAATCGCCGCAGCGGTTTCCAGATCCATGCCCGCCGGCACCGGAAGGACCTGCGGCGTGGGCGCCGCGACATATTCGGCATATCCGCCGCCGGCCACGAGCGCGCAGACCTTGTCTCCGACGCTCCAGTCGCTGACCCCTTTTCCGAGCTCCGCGATCGTTCCGGCGACTTCAAGGCCCATGATGTCGGTTGTGCCGGGCGGTGGCGGGTAGTGGCCCATGCGCTGGATGATGTCCGGCCGGTTCACACCTGCCGCATGGACCTTGATGAGAACTTCGCCGGGGGCTGCCTGCGGGCGCGGGCCATCCACGAGCTGCATGTTCGTGGCTGGCCCCGGCTCACGGAGCCCCACATGCTTCATCATCTTCGTCATGCTC
>JAFAGL010000155.1 GCA_023422735.1 Pseudomonadota bacterium | reverse complement strand
AACCAAATCTCCTTCACCGGCCGAAACCCAACGCCAAAGCGTTGCCGCATTCGAAGTGACGCGTACCTCGTGGCCGACACGCGACAAAGCCTGATTGAGCACGGTACGGATCGCGGCGTCGTCATCGGCAATGAGAATGCTGCCCTTGACTGTCATTTCTACTGCTCTCCGTGCGATGCGGCTGGGTCGCCCAAGCCTTCTTTCCAGGCAGGCATAAGAATTCGGAACGACGTTCCGCGTGATGAGGATTCACACTCGATCACGCCGCCATGCTCTCCTACCATCTTCGCAACCAGCGCGAGGCCAAGGCCGGAACCATTTGTTTTTGTGGTAATAAATGGATCAAAAAGAATGGGAAGAAGATCGTCGGCGACACCCGGCCCGTTGTCGTTAACACAGAATTCGAGCGGCAAAGAAACGCGTTCGTGCGAACCGGCAACCTTGACCCAAATACCCGGTCGGAAAGCGGTTGTCAGCGTAATCTCACCTTTCGGCATGTTGCCAATCGCTTCCGCAGCGTTTTTGACGAGGTTCAAGAAAATCTGGACCAGTTGATCGCGGTTTGCATAAACCGGGGGTAAACTCGGATCATAGACTTCATTTATCTTGATCCGTTGAGCGAAGCCGTTGCTGGCAATCGCTTTCACCCGATCGAGCACGATATGGATATTCACGGGTTGACGCTCGATCGGACGCTCATCCGAGAACACCTCCATCCGATCGACAAGCGATACGATGCGGTCCGTTTCTTCGGTGATCAATCTGGTGAGTGCGCGGTCCTCATCGGAGGCTGTCGTTTCGAGCAATTGCGCTGCACCACGAATGCCTGACAGCGGATTCTTGATTTCATGGGCGAGCATGGCTGCCAGGCCTGTCACCGATCGCGCAGCGCTGCGATGCGACATCTGGCGCTCGATCTTATCGGTCATGGAACGCTCTTGCAGCATGATGACAACCGAACCGGGAATTTCCGGCACGGGGGCTACGTAAACATCCACGAGCTTTTCGAAGCCCAAGCGGGGACTGGAAACGTCAACACGATACTCGTTGACCGGCGCATTGCGTTCGCGAACCTGATCCACCAGCGTAAGTAAAGGGCTGCCAAACGGTAAAAGCGATGCCAAGGATTGCTTCGCCAGCACTGTAATGCTCGACAGAAAAAAGTCCTCTGCTTCCGCATTTGCGTAACTGATCTGGTTGTCTCGATCCACCATGACAACCGGCCGACGTAGGGTGTTCAGTACAATCCCTGCAGCCACAGAGGCTTCGACGGAGCTCCGGTCGTTCATGCTGCGACATCCAGATTGCAGGGCGCAAAGACCTCGCGTAACGCCCGAATCACTGTTTCTGGTTCAAGGCTGGTCATGATCTCCGCGCGCTGACCCGTAGAAGCGAAGGGAGCGTGACGCTCAAGATACCAACCCAAATGCTTGCGCGCTTGACGCACACCGCTTTCGCGACCGTACAGACTGAGCATGTCGTGATAGTGCGCAAGTATATAGGCCGACAGATCCTCCGGGCGTTTGTTTTCGTTCAAGGCCACACTGCCGGAAATCCATGGCTGGCCGTAATGAGCGCGTCCAAGCATGATGGCGTCGGCTCCTGAAAGGGAAAGCGCGGTGGCCGCATCGTCGCGGTTGGATATGTCACCATTAACCACAACCGGCACCGATACCGCCGCAGTTACCCGGGCCACAGCCGACCAGTCTGCGTTACCCTTGTAGAACTGGCAACGCGTACGTCCATGCACTGTGATCATTGACACGCCTGCATCCTGGGCACGAATGGCGAGATCCGCCGCGTTCAGCGTATCGTGATCCCAGCCGAGGCGCATCTTGACCGTCACCGGCACCTTCACCGCTTTGATTACAGCATCAATCAAGGCCACAGCGTGGTCTAGATCACGCATCAAGGCGGACCCGCAATAACCACCTGTCACCTTCTTTGCCGGGCAGCCCATATTGATGTCGATGACATCCGCGCCCTCACCTGCCGCCACGCGAGCGGCCTCGGCCATGGCACCGGCTTCCCGACCGGCAAGCTGGATCATGTGGACTGGCAATCCAGAATGGCGTAACCGTCGATGCGTTGAGGTGTCACCCTTGATCAATTCGCCACTGGCCACCATTTCGGCGACCACAAGGCCAGCACCATGCTCATATGCACGTTGGCGGACTGGCTCGTCCGTGACGCCTGACATAGGTGCCAAAAATACCCGGTTACGTACCGTGACAGGGCCAATCGAGAGAGGTGTCGCCAGAATGTCTGACTCGGTCATGCTCAAAAACCAAGCAACAGGGTGGAATGCTTGTTCTCTAACCAGATTTATTGGCTGTCGCAATGCCAATGCCACTTGTTTGTGCCATAAACCCTGTTGTGGCGATCATCCTTTTAAGTTGAAGAGTTGGACGTGAGCGAAAAGAAGCGCGTTGCAGTTGTAGTTCTCGCCGCCGGCCGTGGCGAACGGGCAGGTTCGGTAGAGGGACCCAAACAATATCGCCAAATCGCCGGTCGTTCAGTTCTTGCGCGCACGCTTGACGTATTCCTCGACCATCCACGAATCGAGAAAATCGTGGTCGCAATTCATCCAGACGACGAAGCACTTTTCGGCGAAGCAGTCGGCCAGCTTCCCGATCGGGTACACACGGTTATAGGTGGCATAACGCGCCAGGCTTCCACGCTGTCGGCCTTGGAGTCACTGACGAAGGATAAACCAGATCACGTCTTGATCCACGATGCCGCGCGCCCCTTTATCGACGCTGAATTAATCGACCGTGTATGCGGGGGACTTGAAGACAGGGATGCCGTGCTTCCCGCCTTGCCTGTTTCGGACACCATCAAACGGACGAATGATGACCTCTTGGTTCTCGAAACGGTTCCGCGCGACGACCTTTATGCCGCGCAAACGCCACAAGGCTTTGCTTATGAACGGATCCTCCATGCTCATCGGGGTGCGAAGGATGCCGGCCGGCTCGATTACACCGATGATGCCGCGATTGCCGCCGCACATGATATGCAAGTGCAAATCGTTGCGGGTTCTGCCGATAATGTGAAACTGACATGGGCGAAAGATCTGATCATGGCCGACAAACGGCTCCAAGAGAGTATCGCATTTCCTGATGTTCGCACCGGCAACGGATATGATGTGCATTCGTTTGAGCCAGGTAGCGAAGTCTGGCTATGCGGGGTTGCAATTCCGCATGATAGAAGGCTTTCGGGCCATTCCGATGCGGATGTTGGCCTACATGCGTTGACAGACGCTTTGCTCGCAACCTGTGGTGCCGGAGACATCGGCACACACTTTCCGCCATCCGACCCTCAGTGGCGCGGTGCGACGTCACGAATTTTCGTCGAGCACGCGGTTGCCCTCGTCAAGCAGAATGGCGGACGGATCGCCAACGCCGACGTGACCTTGATCTGCGAAGCCCCGAAAGTAGGACCAAATCGCGAGGCTATGGTCAAAGCCATGGCCACCATGCTGGGAATAGCTGAAACTCGCGTTTCGGTAAAAGCCACGACCAATGAGAAGCTTGGCTTTATCGGGCGTGAAGAAGGCATTGCAGCCATCGCCACCGCATCAGTAGTTTATCCAGGGAGCCTCGAAGAATGAGCGAACACGACGAAGAACTCGTTGTAGCTTTCATGAAGGGTTGCTGGGAAAAGCGTTTCCTCGCGGCAACTGCGGAATCGTGCACCGGCGGAATGATCGCTGCCATGCTTACAGAAGTTCCAGGTGCTTCTGCCGTGTTTGACCGGGGTTTTGTCACCTACTCCAACGACGCCAAGCTCGAAATGCTTGGCGTTTTGCCTGAAACCCTGGAGCAACACGGAGCAGTTTCGCAGGCTACGGCTCTGGAAATGGCCGTTGGCGCGATCGCTAATTCTAAAGCCGGGATTGCGCTCTCCGTCACCGGCATTGCCGGACCTGATGGGGGAAGCGATGACAAGCCAGTCGGCCTAGTTTGGTTTGGTATCGCTGTGGAAGGCCGCAAGCCACTCGCGATCAAGCGTATCTTTGAGAATGGACGGCGCGAGTTTATCCGCAAGGAAGCCGCGCGAAGCGCATTGCAATATGGAATTGAGGCCCTGAGAGGGGCGTGAATATTAGACCGGCTTTCCGTAAACCGCGTCGGCCCGTTTTTCGAAAGCTTCGGTAAACATCCGGAATGCGCGGTCGAACATTGCGCCCATCATCGCGCCCAGAATTCGGCTCTTGAATTCGTAATCTATGAAAAAATGGATGTCCGTTTGGCCAGCACCTGATTCAACGAATTTCCATTTGTTAGTCAGGTAGCGAAATGGGCCATCCAGATATTTGACATCGATGATGTTCTCCGCTGGCTTCAACATCACCTGACTCGTAAAAGTCTCGCGAATGGCTTTGTATCCAACGCTCATATCCGCGACCAATACCGTCAGCCCATCCCTCTCACGTTGTGAGCGTATCGTTAAAGCCTCGCACAGCGGGAGGAACTGGGGATATTTCTCGACATCCGCGACAAGTGCGAACATCTTGTCGGGCGCATGTTGGACATGACGAACGGTTTCGAATTGAGGCATTAGGCAGCAGTCGCGGACAGTGCTTTCAGTTGCGCTTCGCGCGCCAGACGAAGTCGCGCGAAATCCTCGCCGGCATGATGCGATGACCGCGTCAGCGGACTGGAAGCGACCACGAGAAATCCCTTGGTCATGGCGATTGTTTCGTAGGACTTGAATTCATCCGGGGTGACGAACTTCTTCACCGGATGATGTTTCTTCGTCGGCTGCAGATATTGACCGATCGTCATGAAGTCGACATCAGCGCTGCGCAGATCATCCATCAACTGAAGAACTTCGTTCCGTTCTTCTCCCAAACCGACCATGATGCCCGATTTGGTAAAGATCGACGGATCGAGCTCTTTCACACGCTGCAACAAGCGTATGGAATGGAAGTAACGTGCTCCAGGACGCACCGTGAGGTAGTTGGAAGGAACCGTTTCGAGGTTGTGGTTGAAGACGTCCGGACGGGCGTCAACGACGATTTCCAGCGCGCCTTCCTTGCGTAAAAAGTCCGGGGTCAGAATTTCAATCGTCGTTTCCGGGGTGGCCGCGCGGATCGCCTGAATGACTTCGGCAAAATGCTGCGCACCACCATCAGCGAGATCGTCCCGATCCACGGATGTGATGACCACGTGGGTCAAGCCCATCTGCTTGACGGCTTTTGCAACATTGGCGGGCTCAAGGCGATCCAGCGGCAATGGCCGGCCAGTCGAGACGTTGCAAAACGCGCAGGCGCGGGTGCAAATCTCGCCCATGATCATGAAGGTGGCGTGCTTCTTTTCCCAGCACTCGCCGATGTTCGGGCAGCCCGCTTCTTCGCAAACCGTAACGAGCTTGTGCTCTTTTACAATGGAACGCGTTTCAGCGTAGCCCTTCGAAGTCGGTGCCTTTACACGGATCCAGTCCGGCTTGCGCGCGACTTCCTGATCCGGGCGATGAGCCTTTTCCGGGTGGCGCGGTCTGGGGCGCGAGACAGTGTCGAGAACAGTGACCATGTCATCCTGCTGAAATCATGGCAAACCTGACTGGCTTGCACCTACCATGTATGCGTCGGGTCGATAAAAGAAAACCCCGATCCTGGGCATCGCACGGGTTGGGAACCAGACTTGCAAAAATGATCGAGCACCTCTCAGCGAGAAGTACCAGATGTTTCGCAAGTTGCCTCCTCTCAACACGTGCCTCAGGCGTTCAATGCCCGACCGTAAGCGTCGAGTACGCTTTCCTTCATCATTTCCGACAATGTCGGATGTGGGAAGATCGTGTGCATCAACTCTTCCTCGGTTGTTTCCAGGTTCATCGCCACGACAAAGCCCTGGATCAACTCGGTAACTTCCGCGCCGACCATATGTGCTCCAAGCAACTCGCCGGTTTTGGCGTCGAAAATCGTCTTGACCAGACCTTGATCTTCGCCCAACGCAATCGCCTTTCCGTTGGCGGCGAAGGAAAAGCGGCCAACGCGAATCTCGCGACCTGTCTCCTTGGCTTTCGCTTCCGTCAAGCCAACTGAGGCGACTTGCGGCTGGCAATAGGTGCAGCCAGGCACCTTGCCCTGATCAAGCGCATGGACATGCAATCCTGCGATCTTCTCAACGCATGTGACGCCCTCATGCTCGGCCTTGTGTGCGAGCATTGGCGACCCTGCAACATCCCCTATCGCATGGATACCGGGCAGATTGGTAGAGCCCTTGCCATCCGTCTTGATGATGCCGCGCTCGATCTCGATCCCGAGCTCTTCAAGCCCGAGATTCTCAAAATTACCTTGAACCCCAACTGCCGAAATTAGCTTTTCGGCCTTCAGTGCCTGTATCTTCCCATCCTTGGTTTCGACGTGTGCACTTACGCCGTCGGCGCCTTTATCGACCTTCGTGACCTTGGCCTCCAAAAGAAACTTAAGGCCCTGTTTCTCGAGCTGTTTCTGCGCAAGCTTGGAAATTTCTGCATCTTCCACCGGCATGATCTGCGGAAGCAATTCAACGACCGTTACATCCGCGCCCATGGTGCGATAGAAGGAGGCAAACTCAATGCCAATTGCGCCAGACCCCATGACAATCAAGGACTTCGGCATGGCCTTGGGCACCATTGCCTCGAAGTAGGTCCAGATCTTATCACCGTCGGGCTCGATGCCAGGCAATATGCGAGGACGCGCGCCCGTTGCCACAATTATATTCTTCGCCTTGTAGGTCCCCTCGCCCAAAGTATTTTTAGGTGTCGGATGCTGAGGTTCCATAGGCTTTTTGGATGATGTCGAAACGCTTATTTCGGCCGGTGCGTTGCCTTTGACGGCTTTGGTCAGCCTGGCTTCGCCCCAAATCACATCAACCTTGTTCTTTTTCATCAGGAACCCAACACCGCCATTCAGGCGTGCAGATACACCGCGAGAGCGCTTGACGACCGCGTTCACATCCGCAGAAACCTTGCCCTCGATTTTCAAGCCGTAAGCGTCGGGATATTGGGCGTAGTGCATGACCTCAGCCGAGCGCAGCAACGCCTTCGTTGGAATGCATCCCCAGTTCAGACAAATACCGCCAAGATGCTCACGTTCGACGATCGCGGTCTTCAAGCCGAGTTGCGCGGCGCGAACTG